>JAITBI010000008.1 GCA_031283685.1 Puniceicoccales bacterium
AAATATCTGTTGGTTATCATTTAAGAAATTTAAAACACGTGTTGATGCGTTTCGCATCAGCTCAACCATGCTTTTATTTTCCTCTAGAGCTGCCTCTCCAGCTTGCGGTGGTACGGGCGGAACTAATCCCCCTCTCATCAATGCGTCCCGCGGTGCTTGTATCCGTGGAGCTACCTGTGCTTGTACCTGTGGAGCTACCTGTGCTGGTGCCTGTGGAGCAAGTGGAGCTTGCGGTGGTACGGGCGGAACTAATCCCTCTCTCATCAATGCGTCCCGCGGTGCTTGTATCCGTGGAGCTCGCGGTGCTGGTACCTGTGGAACAAGTGGAGCTCGCAGTGCTTGTACCTGTGGAGCTCGCAGTGCTTGTACTGGTCTCTGTAGATCCGTTTCATTATCGGCATCCGAGTAATATTCATTTGATGTCGTTAGGGCTTGCGGTGGTACGGGCGGAACTAATTTTCTTCCCGCTAATCGTGGTAATCTCCTGTCAGCTTGCGGTGGTACGAACAGAACTCCTCCCGCTAATCGTGGTGATCTTCGTCGTGGTTGTGCTTCTTTGTCTATTTCTGTTTTTTTCATAAATTTAAATCTCCTTCTATTAAAGTTTTATATAACTTGAATTAATGCGTAGCACACAAAAATTAAAAATCAACAAAAAAAGAATAGTTTTAAAAAATTTGGGGGAAATTTTTTAAAAACATTGCGCTTTTATGCTTTGGAATAGAATTTAGAAATGTGTTTGAATTAAATAATTTCTACTAAAGTTGCCAAATAGGGTAGGGTGTGGATGAAAATTTTAGGGGAGACTTTAGGAAAATTGCCGTAATTTTTCTGCTCTACGACGAAATTAGTAGTCCGTATTATAGAATTCTGTCGGGTCATGGGAAAAAGAGGGTTCGTAAAGCAAGGTAAATGAAGGTAGGAACATTGGCCCTTTCTACCGTCAACTTTATACAAACTTTACAACCCTCTCGCTGCCCTTGTCTATCTAATATCTATTAATATATATATCTTTGACCTTGCATATTTAACACCCCGTTGTCCCAAGCGTTAATTATGGCCTGTTGTCGATAGTATTCTGCTAGAGCGAAGGTGTAGAACCTTTTAACGGAAAGATATGAAAGATATAATGCTCTTAACAACCAAACCACATCCATTGCCATCAATGTTTTATAGATCGTTCCTATTATTCCTGCTAGTGGAAATAATCCCCCAACTAGTGGAAATAATACCCTAACAACGACGGTAGCAGCTATAAATACCAATTTGTGATTACCTACGAAATCTAAAACACGTATTAATGCGTTTCGCGTCAACTCAATCATGCTTTTATTTTGCGGCGCTGCTAGTCTCCATGATACTCGCGGTGCTGCTTCACCGTCATCCGAGGAATGTTCATCCTCGCGTACTCCTGGTACTTGTGGTACGGATATTTGTGCCAGTACTTGCGGCGCTGGTCCCCGTAGATCTACTGGCACTTCTGGATCCGATTCATCGTATATTCCCCGTGGTGATTCCCATGGATCTGGTCCCCATGGATCTACTGGTATTGCTGGCACTTGTGATACGGGTATATTCAATCTCATTCCGGCTCCTTGTGGAACTATTCTTGCTTGCGGCGCTGGTGCCTGTGGTGGTTGTGCTTCTTCAACTAATTCTATCGCTCTCATAAATTTAAATCTCTTTCTATTAAAATTTCATATAATTTGAATTAACACGTAGCACACAAAAATTAAAAATCAACAAAAAAAGAATAGTTTTTAAATTAAGCAATTTCCACTGAAGTTGCCAAATAGGGTAGGGTATGGATGAAAATTTTAGGAGAGACTTTAGGGAAATTGCCGTAATTTTTCTGCTCTACGATGAAATTAGTAGTCCGTATTATAGAATTCTGTCGGGTCATGGGAAAAAGAGGGTTCGTAAAGCAAGGTAAGTGAAGGTAGGAACATTGGCCCTTTCTACCGTCAACTTTATCCAAACTTTACAACCTCTCGCGCCTTTGTCTATCTAATATCTACTAATATATATATCTTTGACCTTACCTTAACCCCAAGCTGTCCCGAGTGTTAACTATGATCCGTTGTCGACGGTATTCTGCTAGAGTTAGGGGGTAGTACGGCAGGTCGCACCTCGTTGTTAAAGTTGTGTCCCGTAGTCAAAGTAACCTCTTCGGTATTTTCTGAATCGCTATCGCTTGTTGTCGGACAAAGTGGCGATCTCGGGACAGACGGCCAATGATCCGGTAATTTAATGTAACGTGTCTGCGTCCAGTTGTACGTATGGTTTATTGTGTTCATGATGATCTCCTGAATGTTTTGTATTTAACTAATATGTATAATAGTAAGGCCGTATTGCTACATGCCCACTCGTAGAAATTTTATTTCTACTAAAAATAAATCATATGATAAATTTGCTTTGTTTACAACACAAATCTATTTTTTACAACGAAAGGATATGAATTTTTTAACAAACAAACAATTTCAAGAATGTTTTTATCTGTTGTTAAAAAAAACACTTTACAAATATTAAAAAAGTGTATCATCCGCCGTCATGCAAAAGACAAATAAAGCAATGATGAAACGTTTTAAGGTCACAGCTAGGGGAACCTTGATGCATCGTTCCCCAGGGACTCGGCATCTTTTGCGCCATAAAACAGCTAGACAAAAGCATGCAGCAAACAAGGATAAAATTCTTGCCGCAGGAATGTCAGCTCGTGTTATGAAATTTATAGCGGTTGGACTGTGAGTATTTTATTAACCATTGTCATGGCGGTGAAGGCGACCGAATGGCAAAAGCAAAGGAATTGAAACATGCCAAGAGTAACAAATGCAGTTGCGACCAAAAAACGTCGCCGTAGGGTATTAGAAACAACACACGGGGATTTTGGAAATAAATCCCGCCTGTTTAAATATGCTAAGGATGCCATGTGGCGAGCTGGGAAGTTTGCATACAGGGATCGTAGACGTAAAAAAACAGACATGCGTCAGCTGTGGATTGTCAGAATAAACGCAGCTTGTAGGGCAAACGACATAGCGTATAGTAGGTTTATGAACGGCGTTAAAAAGCTAAATATTGCTATGGATCGTCGTTCTCTAAGCGAATTGGCCATACATAACATGGAAGCGTTTCAAGCAATAGTATCCCAGGTTAAATCGATTTTATAGGGAAAAATAAAATTGATTAACAATTTTACAAGGCACATTTGGTCGGGTTTTGCTGTTGTATCCTTTTTATAAAATTACAAAAAAATGATTGACGTTGTATTTTTTTAAGCAAGTCTGCATATAAAACATATGGAAATTATAAACGAAACAGATATGCAACATCCTGAAGTTCCTGAATTCTTGTGGAAGGAATCCTGGAATACGATAAAAAGTGCCGCCACAAATATATTTCACCTAACGCCTGTTTGTTTTCAAAATTCTGTAAGGAATTTGAGAGAGTACGACATACGGTCCCAATGGCAAGCATTGGAGAATACTTCCTTGAATGACGTTGTAAGGTTTGTTACAAAATTTGTCAAAAAACATTATTTTGTCACTTCGATTGTTGGAGGAGTAGCTATAGGGGTATCTATGGTAACCTACGCGTCTTTGATCAAGCTTGCCTTGATTTCATCTATAAAACTCTTGCTTTTGCTGGTAAGAGCCGGGAAGGATATTGTAGTTCCTGCATTTAAGTTGACTTTGAAATTTACAGCTTTTTCGATGATGGCAAGAACAATATGCCATATAAACATGGGCTTCCTCAACCCGATTACCTCTACAGTTGCTCGAATGGTAATTGACCCAGTATCGGTCTTCCTAACGATGGGTACAATGGCTTTGGCAGCCTTTATATTCATTGCCAGTATACCAGTTTAGGGAGTCAAAATATTTGCCTTTCACGTGAACTTTAGAATTTTACGCACATCGAGCTAGAAACTTTCAAAACCTGTATTCGATCTGGCGAAGATTTAGGTAAAAAAATAAGTTTTACTTTTTTAAACTTCCGTCGATGGTCATTTTTATATGTAATTCGCGCAATTGCTTGTCACTTGCGGGACAAGGGGATTGAGACATCATATCCATCCCCCGCTGGGTTTTGGGAAATGCAATAACGTCTCGTATGCTTGTGGTCCCGCACAGCAAAGCTACCAGTCTGTCGAGACCGAGAGCTATGCCTCCGTGAGGAGGAGCTCCAAATTTAAAGGCTTTTAGCATGTACCCAAATCGGTCGTTGACCACATTTTCCGGAATTTTCAATATTTCCTTAAAAACGTACTCTTGCAATTGCGGTTGATGAATTCTCATACTACCGCCACCGAGTTCCATGCCATTTAAAACGATATCATAGTGTTGGCCTCGAACATCTTGAGGGGTCGATTTCAATAGTTCCACATCTTCAGACACAGGCGCCGTAAAAGGGTGGTGGGTTGCGACGAAACGTCCTTGTTGTTCATCGAATGTCATCAAGGGAAAATCTATTACCCATAGAAAGTTAAATTGGTCGGCGGGGAGAACTATTTTATCCCTTGCCACTGCCAAATCGCGACATTCCAGCCGGATTTTTCCAAGGATCGCACATGCCCGTTCCCATCCGTCAGCAGCGAAAAAGATGATATCGTTCTCTGCCATGTCCAATTCCTTCGCAAGGGTTGCCTTTTCCCCATCGGACAAAAATTTTAGGATAGGAGATTTCCACTGTCCATTTTCTATCTTGATATAGGCTAATCCTTTTGCTCCAAGAGTTTTGGCGGTGTCTTCCAAATTTTTCATCTCTCCCTGGGAAATTTCAGCCAATGACTTTGCATTAAAGGCTTTGACACATCCACCATTTTTGATGGCGAAAGCAAAAACATTGAAACTAGAGGATTTAAACAAGGTTGAAAAATCATGAATTTCCATGGCAAACCTTGTGTCAGGTTTGTCGGACCCAAAGCGGTCCATGGCATTTCGAAATGATAGGCGAGGAAATGGTGTTTCAATGGTGATATTTCGTGTAGCTTTCCAGATATTTTGCAGCATTCCTTCCACCAAAGAGTAAATATCTTCGCGGTCGATAAATGACATTTCAAGATCGATTTGGGTGAACTCAGGCTGCCTATCTGCCCGCAAATCTTCATCTCGAAAGCACCTTGCGAGAGAGTAGTATTTTTCCACACCAGCCACCATCAACATTTGTTTGTACTGCTGCGGAGACTGGGCAAGGGCATACACACACCCGGGATTTAACCGACTTGGTACCAGGAATTCGCGGGCTCCTTCCGGTGTCGTTTTAAACAAATAGGGTGTTTCTATCTCCAGAAATCCATTCTCATCCAAATAATTTCTCACTGCGCATACTGCCCGATGGCGAATTCGCAATCGATGAAAGCTTTTTGGCCTGCGAAGGTCGAGGTAACGATAGGTTAATCGTAGATCTTCGCCTACGCCATCAATTTTGAGATCCGACATGGGAAAGGGTAAAACGTCGCAGATGTTGTGGATTATTAGCTCATGGATAACGACTTCAATGGTACCCGTCGTTATTTTGCCATTCACAGTATCGGATGGCCTTTGGGAAACTGTTCCGCAAACTTCGATCACGGATTCGTCGCGCAAAGAATGTACGGCTTGCAACCTATCATTGGAGGGATCAAAGACCAGCTGGGTAATTCCTTCCCTATCTCGTAAGTCTATGAAAAACAATCCTCCGTGGTCACGGATAGCATGGACCCAACCAATGAGCCTTACTTTTGTGCCGATATCATCGATTGTCAATTGGTTGCAATGGTGCGATCTTTTCATATTTTAACACTAGTTACGTAGCTGAATGTGGATAAAATGTGAAATTTATACCATTTCAAGATAATTGTCACGGTCTGCTAGGTTTTGTTAAAATGTGAAATGCGTAGTTTAAAAGATAGGCTCAACTGACGAGAGTGTATCTTTTCAGACCCAAACCTCCTGCAGGTTAAAATCCGTATATACTGGACAGACAATACATGCCAAATATGTGTTTGATACCTGCGCTCCTCTTAGACGCGATGAACTTGCGGTTCTTGTCGAACACTGCGACCGCACACCCATTCCGTTGTCTGTTTTAGGCATGATTTCTCTTTTTAAATTACGATGTTCTACCTACGATGGAACTAATTAGGCCATTTCATCGCGCTGAATTTTCCAAAATGGTTATCTTTTCTATGCGTTTTAAATGGCGGGTTTCAAACTTTGTACTAAGAAACGTATCCAATATCTCCTGGGCGGTTTTTGCATTTACAAAATTTGCTCCAAGACATAAAACATTAGCATCGTTGTGCTCCCGAGCAAATCTGGCAATTTCCACATTCCAACAATTTGCTGCACGGATACCACATATTTTATTTGCTGCGATACTCATGCCAGTCCCGCTCTTACAAATTAGGAGACCAAAATCGCTTTTAAAAGAAGCAATATCTTCCGCTACACACTTAGCATAGTCGGGATAATCTACGGAGGTCTCACCGGAAAACGTTCCATAGTAAAAGATATCCATGTCACTTTTACTCAAATATTTCATCAAAAGCATTGCCAGTTTATATCCTCCATGGTCACTTCCAACACTAATTTTCATCGTTACCTGTTAAAAATTTTACTATGGATTCCATCGCCGAACTGATATCAGCACAAACGCGTCTATAGTCATCGATATGTCCAAAAAATGGATCAAAAATGTCCTTGTCCTTAATATCTAAAAATTCTCTGACAAGAAAACATTTTTCTCCTATATCCTTAAAGTTTGACAACAAAAATGTCCTATGATTTTCGGCCAAACAGAAAATCGCGGCAGCAGAATCCAAAAGTTCCTGGGTTATTCTTTGGGAAACATGTTCACTAATATCCTGATTCAAATCCTTCATCACCCGTATAGCCAAATCGCTGGCTCGGCCGTGATCGGTCGCCATTATCCCAGCTGAACATACATGAAAATTATCTGCGAGGTCAATTTTTTTTAAAGCAGCTTTGAGCAAATATTCTGCCATGGGGCTTCTGCAAGTATTCCCAGAACACACGAATATTATACATTTTTTTTCCATAGGTAGAATGCGGCTAGTATGCTTGGTAAGAAATTTTTAGCAACATAAAGCTTTGATAGAGACATTATTTGTTGAATTTTGACAAAAAATTGCTAGTATTTTTTATGGCATGTGGCAGCTCTGGGGGATATTTTCGATCATAATTACCGTTGGCCTATATGTCGATATAGTGTTGGCAAAAACACAATACACCCAAGCAAATCGTAGACCCCACGCACATATGGTAATTGCATGGATATCTCTCGCAGTATTCTTTGGACTGCTGGTGTATTTTGCCCTTGGATATGAGAGTGCTTTGAAATTTTTTACGGGATATGTTCTCGAACTATCGCTATCCGTCGACAACATGTTCGTATTCATGACAATATTTTCATATTTTCACATAGTAAACGAAGCCCAGCAAAAAGCGCTTACCTATGGTATGGTGGGGGCTATGGCAATGAGGATGGTGTTTGTTTTCACGGGCATTACGTTGCTAAATAAATTTAAATGGTTGATTCATGCTTTCGGTATCATGTTGATAGTTTCAGCCATTAGGATGTTCAAATCAGAAAAACAACAGAGTTGTACTAGCAATTTGCTGACAAAAATAAAGGCTTTTCTAAAAATAAAACATGCGGAAGATGATTTGGCATTTTTTACAAAATGTGGAAGCAAGTGGTATGCCACTCCCTTGCTGGCATGCGTAATTACCATTGAAATTGTCGACATCATATTTGCGGTGGATTCGGTACCAGCTGTCCTATCCATTACAAAAACTCCGATTCTTGTCTATTCATCGAATGTTTTTGCGATCATTGGACTTCGATCTCTGTACATATGCCTAACGCAGCTAATCAACAAATTTTATCTGCTCCAATATGGCATTGCAATAAATTTAGTATTCGTTGGAACAAATATGATATTCTCAGAAGTTTATCACATTCCTACTATTATAAACACCATAGCTATTATATCTATTTTCCTAGTCACCATAACCATGTCTTGCCTAATCATGAAACAACGGCCTTGATGGCACAATTTTAGAGGTACAAAATTTTTATCAATTATTATTTTCCGACTGGACATTTTCAGTGTGTAAATTACTTATGGTCGCCCAATGAATCTAAAGGATACCTTAAACTTACCGAGGACAAATTTCCCCATGCGGGCAGACTTAGTCAATAGGGAACCCATTAGGGTGAAAAAGTGGCAAGAGGGTAGGGTATACGAAAAAATCCAACAGAAAAATGCCCAGGGGAAGCCATTTGTCCTCCATGACGGACCTCCATTTACCAATGGATATGTGCACATAGGAACGGCCCTGAATAAGATATTAAAGGATATCATTGTCCGTTATAAAACTATGCGAGGCTTTCGAACGCCCTATGTGCCAGGTTGGGACTGCCATGGGCTCCCCATAGAGCATAAGGTGGTCAAGGAGCTGCGTGAAAAAAAAGAAGACTTCGACGCCATATCGTTGCGTAAGGCATGCACAGCCTATTCTCAAAAATTCATAAACACGCAGCGTTCGCAATTTGAGCGGTTGGGCATACTTGCTGATTGGGATAACGACTACCGTACCATGGATCCTGCCTACGAAGAATGTGTCCTCAATTTTTTTGCGGATTGTGTTGCCCAGGGATTAGTCTACCGCAGCAAAAAACCCGTCTATTGGTCCATACCATGTAAAACCGCACTGGCAGAAGCGGAGGTTGAATATCGGGAACATATCAGTCCATCAATCTGGGTAAAATTTAAGCTTACCGACGAGGCCCTTGGGTCCTTGAAAATTAAGGGCACAACCCATGTGGTAATTTGGACGACTACCCCATGGACGATTCCTTCCAATCTCGCCATCGCCGTCCATCCAAATTTGAAGTATGTTATCATAAATTGTGGCCATGAAAACTATTTGATTTGCGAAGATAGAACGCAGGATTTTGTCCAAAATTGTGGCATTGAACATTTTAATATAATTGCAGCTTTCCAGGGATCCCAACTGGAAGGGCTGCAAACGAAGCATCCCCTAATCGACAGACCCAGTCGGATTGTTTTAGCGAATTATGTAACAACCGATTCGGGAACAGGATGTGTTCATATTGCACCGGGACATGGCCTCGAAGATTATGGTACGGGAATTGAATATAAATTGGATGTCTATTGTCCCCTCGATGACGACGGAAAATATATTAACGATGGGCAAATACCTCCGGAATTGGTTGGCGTAAGTGTTTTGGACAGTGATGGCAAATGCGAAGCAAACGATAGGGTCATCGAAATACTAAACTTGGCACGGGCGCTATTGGCCAAGAAATCATACAAACACCAATATCCTCATTGCTGGAGGTCTAAAACGCCAGTAATTTTTCGTGCCATGGCCCAGTGGTTTATCGCCCTCGACAAAAACAACCTAAGAGAAAAGATGCAAAAATCCGTCGTCAGTGTTAATTGGGTGCCGACGTGGGGTGAAAATCGGATAAGGGCGGCAATTGCATCGAGGGGCGATTGGTGCATTAGCCGCCAGCGCGTTTGGGGTATTCCGTTACCGGCATTTTACGATGAAGCTGGCAGCACGTTGCTCGACGAACAGGTCATTCGCAGTGTTGCCAAAAAAATTGGGCAACGAGGATCCGACTTCTGGTTTGAATCCGATGAAGAAACCCTATTGGATGGAATCAAATTGCCAGACGGTTTTTCTGTTAATAAACTCAAAAAGTGCATGGATTCGTTGGACGTTTGGATAGATTCCGGTAATAGCCATCAGGCCGTTTTAAAAACAAATGCCTCTTTGGTATGGCCAGCGGATATGTATTTGGAAGGAAGTGATCAACATCGCGGATGGTTTCAGTCGTCAATGTGGACGAGTATAATTTCTGGGGAAAAAATTGCTCCATTCAGAAATGTTCTGACCCATGGTTTTATTGTCGGGGAAGACAGGAAGAAAATTTCAAAAAGTGATGGGAAACCACAGACTGCCGATGACTATGTGAACAAGTTTGGAGCAGATGTTATAAGGCTATGGATTTCTTCGGAAGATTTCCGTAACGACATAACAATTTCCGATGACATAATAAACCATATATCCGCTACCTATCGAACTTTCAGGAATACGCTACGATTTCAAATTGGGAACCTGTTTGATTTCAATTTTGAAAAAAATCGCATCGAGCAAGAAAAAATGACACTAATCGACAAATGGATATTACAAAAGACTAAAAATCTTGTCGAAGCAGTTACATCTGCCTATGATGCCTACGAAATACATAGGGTTTATCAGCTGCTAAACAGATTTTGCTCCGTTGAACTGTCGGCTACGTACCATGATATTTTAAAGGACAGGCTATATACGTTTGCACCTAATTCCTACGAACGCAGGTCATCCCAAACGGCAATTTACACAATTTTTAATATGATACTTGCTTTGCTTGCCCCAATTACTACATTTACCTGCGACGAAGCAATGGCGTACGCATTAAGTGATAGTGATTTTGGAAAAACTTACGTCCAACTTATGGATTGGCCGAGTGTAAATACAATGGGCGATTTTTCGAACGAAGAATTGGAATTCGACGCACTACTATCATTTAAAACGAAAGTTAATGAGCAGCTTGAGCAAGCCAGACAGAGCAAATTAATTGGGCAGTCCCTCGATGCTAAAGCAATCATTGAAATTTCTCCGAAAGACAAAGTGTTCCTACTATTGCAAAAGTATCGGGAAATTTTGCCCGAGGTGTTTATAGTTTCCCAGGTGGAAATTAGAGAAATAGTTTCCGATGGGCAGTGTTCGATCGAAATAACCACCGCGAGTGGTGAAAGGTGTCCTCGCAGCTGGAAGTGGGTCGACTATCTCGTCGACGCTGGACCATTCGACAAAGTATCTCCAAAATGTTTCGAGGCACTTGCCGAAAAATATGAAAATCTTTTAAAATAGCATTTACGACGATATGAGTGTTTTAGAAAACATTGACCATGAGGTGAAAGGTAAATATTTTGCCAGGACAAGGAAAAATGACGATATTGTTTTTTCTATCGACGATGCCCGCGAGTTGATACGAGCGAGAAAAGAGAGAATTGAGACAGAAAAACATGAAGAAATTATAGAAAAGAAAAAAGATATCCTAGCCCAGCAAATTGATATCCAGCCCCAGCAAAAAGTGGGAGTAGCATCCATAGCTGATATTTTTGGATTTGACCCCATGCGTTCAAAGCAAGTCAATGTCGGAGATAAAAGTCCCGACGAAATTCCTCAAAAACATAGGAAATATTACAAACTTTTGCTGAAATTGAAAAACGATCTCAAAAAAGAGCTTTCCAAATTGACAACTACTAATTTGGTTATTTCCGTTGGCGACACTCAGGACGTTGTCGACCACGAAATCGAATCTTTCAATTCAGAATTTGCCATAGCTTTAATGTCTAACGAACAGGAAGCGTTAACCGAGGTCGAAGAAGCTATCCAACGCATCTATGACGGTACCTATGGTATTTGTGCGTTAACAGGTAAACCAATAGAGCCTCAGCGGTTACTTGCCGTGCCATTTGCTAGATTTTCGATCGAAGGGCAGACAGCGAAGGAAAAAGAAAAGAATAAACCGACAGAAGCTTCGGGTGGTTCGATTTTCCAGATTGATCAATCGGCCGATGAGTTAGCAGACTTTGAAACCAAAGAAGATGAGTAATTTTACCAGACACATTTGCTTTGCCACCGTATGTTTGGTTGTGTTAGTCGACCAAGCGACCAAGATAATTGTCCAGACTTTTGTGAAAAATGATGTGATCAGAGTAAATTCATTCCTATCCTTTGTTTATTCTGAAAACACAGGCGCAGCCTGGAGTATGTTTAATGGACATTCATCTATTTTAGCCATGTTTGGAGTCCTGTCGATGGTTGTTCTAGGCCTTGCACACAAACAATTTAAAACGACTTTTCAAAGAGTTCTTGGAGCAATGATTTTTGGTGGAATTTTTGGCAATACCCTCGATAGAATTTTTAGGGGACATGTGGTCGATTTCATAGGCGTTGATTTAAAATTCTACCATTGGCCGGTATTTAACATTGCCGATAGTGTCATTTGTACGGGTGTGGTAATTTTGTTATTTACTTTTCGACAAAAAGTACAAAAAGCGAGATAAGTCTGTGTTTTATTAGCTAACAGTTTTTTAAGAAAATGTCCAATCGTTCAGAGCCTTTAATTAGTATTTCAAATCTTTGCAAAGATTATGGCCGGAATAAAATCTTAAAACATGTATCTTTTCAAATAGAAAGTGGCGATCTTGTTTCGGTAATAGGACCATCGGGCTGTGGAAAGTCGACATTGTTGAGGTGTTTAAACTGTTTGGAAGTATTAGATGATGGAGAAATCACCATAGATGGCGTTTGCCTACGTGCCGTGGACCATGAAAAAAACGAGGATCTATTTTGGCAGCAGGCCCACGAATTACGCCAAAATGTGGGGATGGTTTTTCAGTCATTTAATTTATTCCCCCACAAAACACTGCTGGACAACGTAACCCTTGCCCAGATAGTTGTTAAACATGAACGGCAAGAAAAAGCCAAGACTTTGGCGATGTCATTGCTAGAAAAGGTTGGTCTAGGAAATTTTAGTGGACGTTATCCCTGGAGCTTATCCGGTGGCGAAAAACAGCGGGCAGCCATCGCCCGAGCATTAGCAATGAAGCCGAAAGTCATGCTATATGACGAACCAACTTCTTCTCTTGATCCGGAAATGGTAGAGGAAGTTTTACAGGTCATGCGCGATCTTGACGCGGAAGGAATGACCCAGATTATTGTTACCCATGAAATGCGTTTCGCCAAGGATGCTTCCGATTACATAATTTATATGGAAAATGGTGAAATTATAGAAATTTCCGATGAGGATGAAATTTTTATAAACCCACAGGATGACAGGACCCGTAGATTTCTCAAGCGATACATGTAATGAAAAGTTTCTATTTTATCATATTATTGTTGTTTAGATCTGTTTTATTGGCCGATGAACCAGTACTGCGCTGGGCTGCCGATGCAGAAAGTGGAGCACCAAATGTGTTCTACGAGAATGGGGATCTGTCAAAGCTGGTAGGATTTGAAAAAGATATCATAGAGCACATTGCTAAACGCCTCGGATGCAAAGCAGAATTTCATCAAAATGATTGGGATAGCCTAATCTCCGGCCTTCAGAGGAATTTGTACGATGTGGTCATTAACGGTTTTTCGCCCGAAGAAGGAAAAGAAAATAGTGCTATTTTTTCGAATCCATATTATGCCTGTGGTCTATCGCTGATTATTCGCTCAAATACTGATAGTATCAAGTCTATCCTCGATTGTAGTGGAGCCGTTGTCGGTGTTTTACGAAGCTCTAAGGCAGAAAGTATTTTGACAAATAGTCTGAAAGATATCAAAGTCATTGGCTATCCAAATGAATATTGCGCCATTTCTGATCTAAGGGATAAACGTGTGGATGCGATTCTATTGGATGGACAAATTGCAACCTACTATACAAAGAAGCTATCTGGTCTAAAAATTGCCGATGAGTTCGACGAAATAAAGTATTCTGTCGTATCAACTCCTAGAAATAGCGAGCTTATGGCCGCAATAAATGATATCATTAGGGATATGCAACGGGATGGCTCCCTCGATGCGATCGTATCAAAGTGGGATCTACGCAACGTCTCTTATTCCCGGTTATGTGAGATATCATCAAGGATAGAAACCCCGAGCTCAAATCTTAAATCTCCCGAGGAACAGAATAAGTCAACGGTCCAATATCTTAAAGTGTTACCTTTTTTCATAAAAGCTGCTTGTGTTACCCTAATGATATCAATTTTATCAATGTGCGTAGCCATAGTCCTGGGGCTTTGTTTCGCAATTATGAGAGTATACATGCCAAAGTGGATAAGTTTTTTTGCCATTTCAGTGATAGAGCTTCTGCGGGGAATTCCACTTTTAATCCAGCTGTTTTTCGTATTTTATGGTCTCCCGTGCATAGGAATAACACTACCGCCATTGGTCGCTGGAATACTAGCCCTTGGAATGAACTACGCTGCCTACGAATCAGAAAACTTTCGTGCCGGAATGGCAGCCGTTCCCTATGGCCAGATGGAAGCAGCACGGGCATTAGGTATGAACCAATGGCAATCTTTGCGCCATGTAATCCTTCCACAGGCATTTACGTTCGTTCTTCCACCGCTTACGAATGATTTCATTGCGATTTTAAAAGATTCATCCCTCGTTTCACTGATCACAATAATGGAATTGACAAAAACCTACATGTTGATTGCAAGTAACTCGTTTAACTTCTTTGGAATGGGTGCGATCGTCGCTCTTATCTATTTCCTAATAGGGCTGCCCTTTGCACAGCTCGCCAAATTAGCAGAAAAACACTTGAAACTTGAAAAACGAGCCTATTCTTCTCGAAAAATAGGAGGGAGATATAACCGCTAGTTAATCTAGGAGGAGGAATCGACCCCATTGCAATTGCCCTATATCATTCCAATTGGGCTTTTTTATATATTTCCAGTAGAGCCGCAAAATCCTCATCCCGAGAACCACTTATAATGACATGGTCATACATGGAAGCCATTTTTATTTCATTTTCCGCCGTTTGAAGGCGCCTAGCTATTGATTCCGCTGTTTCAGTTCCCCGACCGGCAATTCTTTGTTTGAGTTCATCCAAGCTTTTGGGCGCAATAAAGACAGTAACTGTCCGGAAGTTGTTTTTTTGCTTTAAAATTTGTTTAACTCCCGCCACATCGATTACCAGAAGTGCGTTAATTCCTGCCGACAGGGTTGATTCGACGTCTGACCGTGAAGAGCCATAATAATAGTTTCCGTGCACATTGGCGTATTCCAGGAATTCCGATCTTTCTACTCGTCTAAGAAATTCTTCCCTGTCAATGAAGTGATAGTCTATACCATCCAATTCACCTTCCCGTGGCTGCCTGGTGGTGGTGGTGACCATTCTTTTCAGATTTTTGGCTCCAACATTTTGTATCAGTCTCCTAGTGACGGTATCCTTCCCAACTCCCGAAGGTCCGGACAATATAAACAGTGTAGGGGAAACTTTCCCTACAGAACTATATTTACTTCTCATCAATATTAAAACAATAAGAGCAGTGGATACACTTAAGACTAATCCCTTTATCTTCCATAATTTTTTGCTAAATTACCGGTTCGGCCTGTTTTTAAGAAAAATTAAACCCTCCGAGTTTCATGATAAAATTTTGAAAAGATTTGTAAACAATGTTGACCAAAATTTTCCTTTTTCAAGAAATTTCCCAGTCAAACCTTGACATATGACAAATTTAGTTTTTGTTGGCAGTAATCAAAACCAGCAAGGTAAATTATGCAACCGACATATCATCCGTCGAATTTAAAAAGAATCAGAAAATGTGGATTCCGTGCTCGTATGGCAACACGAGGTGGACGTAAGATATTATCAGCACGCAGACGTGTCGGGCGCAAGAAAATCTGTGTTTGCATATAAAACTCCCAATAATGTTCCGGCTATTCAAAAGCCAACGCTTGAGAAAATCTTCTGATTTTGAAAAATTTCGTTCCAAAGACACGAAGAGTATTTATGCGGAGATATTTGTCTTGAAATCCTTCAAACGGGTGTCGGTAGATACGTCATTCCATAATACAACACCGCGAATTGGGATAATTACGTCGAGAAAAATCGGCAATGCGGTGACTAGAAATCGGGTCCGACGAGTAGTTCGGGAAGCATTTAGACTTAATTTTAAGTGCTTCAAAGAGTCTCATGGCTATTTGTTCATCGCTCTCCCTGGAATTGGTACAAAGTCAAACAAAGAAATAACCAATGCAATTTTGAATGCGGCTAGGTTGCTTTAATGCCCAATTAGCAAATGTCTGATTTTTTAAAAATTTGATTTTTTAAGACATTCTCCTATGTTACATCACTTTTGGAGATTCTACAATGAGTAGCAATGTTATGATTTTTGTGGTGGGGATTATTGTTACCCTGCTATCACTATTTTCTTTTTCCAGCAACTGTTTACAAAAATTGAGCAATTGGTTACTTTTTGCAAAATACGCTCCATTTGTGACTTTGGGAATCGGAGGAACGGCTTTTTTAGTAAATGTGTTTCACCTAAACATGGCAGATTTAGGGGAGTATAGATTTACGTTACTCATCCTATTTACTACAATAATATTGCTCTCGTTCTTCAAAATAAGAGAACTGCTATCAATTCGTGGATTGGCGGTTTTGTTGCTTGTTTGTTCCAAGGTAATGCTAGACAATGTCTATTGCGAACCGATTTTGTGGAAAAATTATTTCGTTTCTTTTGTCTATTTGATAATTATTTTTTCAATGCTAATTGGTTCCATGCCATATCTCCTTCGAGATTTTCTAGACCTTTTGATAAAGTCGAAAACCTCAAGGGTAATATTAGGGACATTCTTGATGACATATGGTATACTGTTAACATACATTCCTTTTTGGAAAGGTAAGTTAATTTTAATCCGATAGCAAGTCATTAAATTTGACAATTCCATCGAATATGGATTGGGCTAGGATATCCCGATAAGCAGAAGAAGCAATTTTTTTGCATTCTTCTCGATTAGACAAGAATCCACATTCCACTAAAATTCCCGGGCATTTTAGATCTCTTAGCACAACAAATGTACTATGTTTTACCCCTCGGTCAATGGCTGACGTTTTCTTTGTTAATGAGGATTGTAGGCAATAACCAATGACTATGTTAAGACAGTCAAATGCATTTCCAATAAAATTTCTATGGGCGTTTCTGGAAGAAGCTTGGTAGGATGATGCCTGAGTCGATGGGGTTAGCGTGAACGTTTCAATGCCCGATGCTGATGCAGACGGGGCGGAATTGAAATGTATGCTGATGAACAGATCCGCCTTTGATCGATTAGCGATTTGCGTTCTTTCCGGTAGGGGAACTTTTTTATCCTGGGATCTGGTTAAAATGACCCTATATCCATTTTTTTCGAGCAATTTAGCTAGCCGAAGGCACATATCCATCGTTAAAAATTTTTCTTGTAATTTATCCCATTGGGCAGTTGTCCCTCCGTCTTCGCCTCCATGTCCAGCATCCAGAGCAATTATCCTTAATTTTTTATGGCGATGCTTTGTCGTTGGAAGTAGTGGTTGAATGTGATATTTATAGTCCGAAGAATCGATATAGTACCTGCCGTATCGCCTAGTGACTGGAAATCCCAAGGGCATTAGGACTTCTTTAAACGTAAAAACTCTCGAATTGTCTTTAAATGCAAATGCAATACCCCTTGTGCCAAAGGAATTAGCAGACAACATTTGTAACCCATTGGTTCTGGCAACCTTGATCAGCGGTATTTCCGTCGCTTGACATGCCAAACTACAACAAATAACGATTCCGCAGATGGCGCTTGCAAAAATTAAGTATTTGATCTTTCGCATAGGCTCTACTTTAGCTTTAATAACTCGCTAGCGTCTAATATCTTGGTGGACGTGTCAAATTGCTGCTTGACTTCCCCATCGGATTTCGGCCCTTTTCTTACACAAGGCGAGAGTGTTAGGGAAATGATTTTCCCAAATAGCTTAGGTTCGCAATCTTGCATGCCATAGGGCTTAATATCTCTAATAAACCTTTTGATGAGATCAAATCCTAACTCGGGATGCGTTAACTCTCGTCCACGGAACATTAGCGACAATTTCAATTTGTTACCATGTTCCAAAAATTCAATGGCGTGGCGCATCTTTGTGTTGTAGTCATTTAACTCGATGGCAACATGAAGTTTTACTTCCTTAATTTTTGTCGATGTTTGTTTGGAAGAGCTTTTATTTTTCTTTTCATTATACTTATATTTTCCAAAGTCCAAAATTTTGCATATCGGAGGGTTAACATTTGGAGAGATTTCGACCAAATCTAGCCCTTCGCTTTTAGCAATTGATATAGCTTCCATCACTTGCATTATTCCCAATTGCTGTCCATCGCTACCAATTACACGGACCACCTTAGCTCTAATCTTTTCATTTTTTCGAATGAAACTTTTCCCAGAATTTCCAAATTTCCTATCGGAGGAATAATTACCCTTTCTGGCTGAAACGGGATTAAACTGTTGATTTATCATTACCTATTAAAATTATTAACTGGAATTACTGAATACCAGTGTTGTCTATATGATAAATTTTTTCTTAAAAAAACAATTATTTTGTGCCATAGAAAAAACTTTGACGCTTTACGTCAAAAATAAATCATCTCCCATTTCATTGTTGCGAACTGGTTTTTAATCTTTTGTGTTATGCCAATATCCTATGATATCTCAAATTGATAAAGTTTTTGAAGAAGCCCAGACTACGATATCTAGTGTGTCATCACGCGTAGATTTCGACAATGCCAGATCTAAAATTTTAGGCCCCAATGGTATATTTCGTGAATTGATGAAGCTTTTGTCGGATCTTCCAAAGGAAGAACGGCCATCCATGGGACAGGCAATAAATGCTTGCAAAAACAAAGTGGAGGAAATGTTCGAAAATAAATTGATAGAAATAGAAGGCCGCGAGACCACAGCATCGTTTGGTCAACCCATTGATCCAACCCTAATGCCAATTTCTAATGAAGAAATTTTTTGCCATCCTCTGACAAAGATTAAAAATCGTATGATGGAAATCTTCTCGAATCTAGGGTTTAGTACCGTTGAAGGGTCGGAAATAGAGACCGAATGGTTTTGTTTCGACGCATTAAATACACCTGAAAGTCATCCTTCCCGCGACGATCGCGATACGTTTTACTTTGGCAAGGATGTTTCCATTGAAAATGTATCCAAAAAAAACGATGAACAATATGTTTTGCGGACCCAAACTTCAACGGTTCAGATCAGGACGATGCTGCAACGTAAACCACCGATTAGGATTTTGTCACCCGGAATGGTATTTCGCAGGGATGCCATAGATGCTACACACTATCCAACTTTTCACCAGTGCGAAGGCTTGGTCGTTGGCGAAGGAATAACGGTTTGTGATCTTAAATCGATTCTAGATTTTTTCTTCAAGAAATTAACCGGTGAAAATAGTGAAATTCGGATTCGTCCTAGTTTTTTCCCTTTTGTATCTCCAGGGTTTGAGGTAGATTTTAGAAGTAAGAATCTCGGCAAATTGAGCAATAGATGGATTGAGATTTGTGGCTGTGGCATGGTAGCGCCCAATGTTTTCAAAAACTGTGGCTACGTTAGCGATAAAATTTCGGGGTTTGCCTTTGGCATGGGAATTGAACGCCTTGCTATGTTGCTATATGGAATAGACGACATCCGATTATTTTTCCAAAATGACACCAGATTTTTAAAACAATTTAAGCTATCAATGTTTTAAGTTTTATAGACCTCTTTTAAAGAAATTTTATGTAGAGTAATTGCTCGGAAATGCGCACAAATACTTTATTTT
>JAITBI010000021.1 GCA_031283685.1 Puniceicoccales bacterium
GTGTACTCATTCCTCCTCCTTTTCCAATGCTTTTGTTCAACGCTTTTCCCTTAGCCTTTTAACCTTTTGCTATGAATTCTTGCTATGAATTTTTGCTTCTATCCAGAAACAATTCCTCGAAGAAAAGAAACTTATGAATGAAATTTTGGCTAACATTTTTGAGGGAATATTGAGGGATTGACCTTTTCTTGATACTCTGTTTTACATTTTCCTGTCATCCCGCTAGCCCTGGATTTATACGACTTCCACAACTGGCTGCCCGATCAGGATTCGAACCTAAACAAACGGAGTCAGAATCCGTTGTGCTACCATTACACCATCGGGCAAATGAATACACTTCATGTACGAGTGGGGCATACAAGTTTTTCTTCCGGAAGATACAAGAAGAAAACAAAAACACCTTCTTCAAAAATCCTACGCTAGGGTCAATCCTCAAAAAAGTCGACAAGGAGGAATAAAAAAGAAAGAAAAACGAAGCAATTGCATTAAATAAAAGAGCAGTAGGTAAAAAAGGTGGAAGATTTTCTTTGAAGGTACGCATTGTAGGATACGTGAGAGTTTTTCGAATTTTTTCTTTATACCTTGTTCCATTTCATTGAAATTACCCCTAGTTTTCTAGATTCCGCGAGAATCATCCTTATCTTTTACGGTATATCCATCCTCCTGGCGCCTATGATTAATTGAATTTTTTTTGCAATAGGTCTCAAAGACGTCGTCGGCAGACATACCCAGGACCTGGGCAATTGCTATCAAAAAGTGAAATAAGTCAATTAGTTCAACGCGAGCATTTTGCTCATCGAACTTTTGGTATTTTGCCCACCATTTCCACGGGACAGAATCTACCAATTCCGACGTTTCCTGCTGAACAGCACGCGCATAATTCAATATCCATTTTATTTTTTCTTCTTCGGTTAGGTTGACAATGTCAACGCCCATCCGTTCGTTTAGGGCAGCCTGCATGGCAAACATCTTTTCTAGCTTATCCATCGTTGGTAACCTACCATAACACTTTACACTCTAATGAATATACAAATAATGCGAGGCTTAGGTTCTCGTCCACCTCTCGCAAAAATTTATTCAATGGTTATTTTTTGAACATTATCGCTCTTTTTTTGCTTTGCGATTGTAATCGTCAGGATACCATTTTCCAACTTTGCTTTTGCTTGTTTAAAGTCCGCATCTCGCAAACGTATGCTTCTTTCCATCGTAGAATCATGCCTTTCGCGATGCAAATAGTCATCCTTTTCATCGGCAACCTTCTTTTCCCGACAAACGGAAATGCAAAGTGTCTGATCTTCAACGTTCAAATCTATTTCATTTTTTTTGACCCCCGGTATTTCCACTTCAACGACATACTCTTTCCCCGTTGATTTTACATCGAGTTTAAACCCTTCCCATAGGGTGCGGCGATGGCAATAGTGTGTATCAAACAAACTATTCATTTGATCGCAAAAGTCTTCAAAAGAATCGGCAGATAACCCAGCCGACGTTGTAACCATCAAATATCCAAGGATAATCAATATTAAATTTCTCAACCTCATACTTTTCATATTCAACCAACTTTTGATAAAGTTTAACATAGCTACTATTCCTTTCCTTGGGAGAGGAAAAGATTAAACTGTTTGAATTCAATATTTTTCATTGAAAAACTTACTATTTAGCCTTCCATAGCCTTCCATAATTATGCATTTAAAGCTACGAAACAAATAATTGTTGTACCCCAAAACAGTAATTGCTTTTTTGTTGACCCAGTGATGTCGGTCTTCAAACTGAGGAAAGGTTTTTATTTGTTTGCGGAAGGAAAAGTGTCCGGTTGTTGAATATGATAGAGGTAAGGAATGCTGATTTTTGCATAGAACAAATAGCGAATTCTGGCCAATGTTTTCGCATAAACAAGCTTGGGACAGCGGATATTTGGCAGATTGTGGCATTTGGGAGAGTATTAGCAGTTCATCGAGTTGGCAGGAATATTTCCGTTTTGCATTGTTCTCCTGAAGAATTTCAATCCATCTGGGTTGATTATTTTGACCTGCGAAGGGACTATGGAATGATTAAAAATTTAATTTTGATGGCCGACGATCCTTTTCTTCGCAATGCCGTGTCATATGGAGCTGGCCTTCGTATATTACACCAAGATCTCTGGGAAGTTATTGTAAGCTTTATAATTTCCCAAAGAAACAATATTTCCCGCATAAAAAGCACCATAGAAAAATTATGTGCCCCTTACGCATATGCGTTCCCTTCACCCCGCATTTTGGCACAATATGATGAAAAAGATTTTTGTAATCTTGGGCTTGGATACCGGGCAAGATATTTAATGGACATCGTGGAGAATACGGAAGCTGGAACTTTCGACATGGAATATTTGAAAACTTTAAGTTCCAGAGAAGCCATCGCCTATTTGAAAAATTTCAACGGCATAGGGGAAAAGGTTGCCAATTGCATTGCTCTTTACGGCCTACACAGGCTTGAAGCTTTCCCCATAGACACATGGATTTCTCGCACTATTCGAAGTCGGTATGGCGGAAATTTTGACATCGAAAACTTTTCCCCCTATGCCGGCGTCGTTCAACAATACATGTTTTTTTATCAAAGAAGTCTTCAAAGAAAAAGGAATGGCTCCTAGCAAACGTTATATGTGCTTTGCATCGCCCGAAAAACTTCTGTCACCTTTTCTAAAGGTTTTAAAACCTGAAGATCTGCATTCCTTAAGCCATTGAATATCATCTGGATTCCCAACGTTGCAATAATAAGACCAGACAATTTGAAGCTTAACTTTAATACCATAGGAGTTAGCCATTTGGTCCCCTTGGCACTGGATACTAACAATAGACACAATGTTCCAAAGACGAGTATGATAGCTACTAATCCAACAATGTTTTGTATAAATCCTTCGGCCTCACCTTGCAAGACTATGGTTGTTGTGATGCAAGCAGGACCGCAAATGATAGGAATCCCAAGAGGCGTTATGGAAATATCAACTTTACTCTTTTTTGTAGACTCTTTTCCAGCAACTTTGTCCATGTCATTGGAATTGTCTATGTCATTGGAATTGAGCATCGATATGCCGAGTAGGGTTAAAATAATACCTCCGGTTATGCAAAAGGACCCCATTGTGACACCAAGAAATTCAAAAAATTTTTCGCCCGCTATTGCAAAAAACAGTGCCGTGCCACAGGCTACGGAAGTTCCCACTTTGGCCGCCCGAATACGCTCAGTTAATGTGTAAGGAGCCATCATGCTTACAAAAATCGCAATGATTGCCAAAGGACAATTTATTATGAATAACCTGGAAAAATATTGAACTAAATATTGTACATGCCCTAACATGGGGATGTGTTAAAATCGCTCAATAAAGGCAAGTCAAGCTTTTTATCCATTTCAGGATAAAAAATTTTAAAAATGTGTATGGCAAAACGATGCGGCGTTGTTGTTTCAGATTGAAGTTTACCCCATGGTTTCATCTAAAAACGCGGGAAAATTAGGGCATGTTGTCATTTTTCGATCCAATTGTAATTGTAAGGTATCGAATATAGTTCAATGGCTTTAGAATTTTACTGCGAACGTTGTATATTTTGTTACCAATAGCAACGGGCATTGTATAACATAAGCAGGGCTAGCCAACGTCACTGGATCGCGAAAGGGTAATCGCATGGAATTGCAACTAGAAAAATGGCGAAGGACAATAATGCACCAATCGACCATATGTTAAAACATTTACACTAGGGAATCCCCAACATTGGAAATTCCCTAGTATGTGGCAAATCGCCTAAACATCAAAGTTGTTTGCTGAAACAACCTTGAAGGAAGTTGTCAAGCGAAATTACAGATTTCACAAGCCAAACTTCCATAACTATTGGGACTGACCTTATTAAATAATCATACCAAAAGTCTTGTTATACCTATCAAAAAGATTAATAGGTGTAGGCGTAGGTACATATTTTACAACAGGTGTAGGTGTGGATCCAGTTATAATATCTCTTATAGCAAATGGAACAGATGGGAAATCCCCATTTACACTTGGAGCTTTGCTGAATATAGGTGGTGTTGTTGTTGTTGGTGGTGGTGGTGGTGTTGTTGTTGTCGCCTTACCACTCCACATTTCTGATCTTAGGAAGAATGTGAGTGCTACTGTTGCAACGAGCATAGCTGCAAATCGATAAGGGTGCTTTTTTATCAATTCCAAAGCTGCTGCATAGTTATTTTTTACAAAGGTGATCACATTTATTGTCACCAGTGTTTTATGGATCATTCCTATTATTCCTATTAGTGGAAATAATGTCCCGACAGAAAAGCTAGCAGCGATAAATATCTGTTGGTTATCATTTAAGAAATTTAAAACACGTGTTGATGCGTTTCGCATCAGCTCAACCATGCTTTTATTTTCCTCTAGAGCTGCCTCTCCAGCTTGCGGTGGTACGGGCG
>JAITBI010000016.1 GCA_031283685.1 Puniceicoccales bacterium
CCTCCGCGGCTGAGGGCCAAAAAACGGGCCGGTCGCATGTGAGGAAGGAAGTACCTTCCAAGGAGACTACTTCGAGATCGGTGGTCGAAGCCAAAGAATTCCTCTACGATGGGGACGAGCCCGTCAAATTTTCCACTTTGAAAGCATCCCTGTGTCGGTATGGGGAAATTTTGGATGTATTGACCGGGAAAAAGAAACTCGAAAATATTTCGCAGTATGCAAAGAACCAATACAACGCGTATGACACAGCTTACAGAAGCATGCATGGGTCGAAGGGAAATGTTTGCATGCCTGCTTCTGAAAGGGAAGAAATTCTGGTGTGCGACATCCTGGCCGAAGCAAGGCGCGTGATAGATTATGCTGAAAAAGTCAAAGTGGTCGGTGAAGAACGAAAAGAAAAGACGGAGGTGGGCGGGATAACTACAGATCTTCTTTTAGAGATACTGTTCTCGAAAGAATTGAAATCTGACCGTTCCGCGGAGATTATGGAGCTTTTGAATAAATTGGATTTTGGCGATTTCTCTCCGAATGAGGATGTGCGATCCACGACCTCCAAGCAGGTCCCCGCGAATGTGAAAGAAAGGCGGGAATCGACGGCCCTCGGAAGCCCTTCGGCACTGCCCACCACTTCCAAGATCACTTCCGAGAAACGTTCCACTCCCAAGATCACTTCCGAGAGACGTTCCACTTCCACGCCCAAGACTACTTCCAAGATCACTCCCAAGATCACTCCCAAGAAACGTTCCATTTCCACGCCCAAGACTACTTCCAAGAAACGTTCCACTTCCACTTCCAAGACTACTCCCAGCTCCACTTCCACTTCCAAGACTACTCCCGAGAAACGTTTCGGCTCCAAGAACTAGGACCACTCCCGGATCCAAGAATCCTCCCATCGAGGCAGATTGATTCGAACCAAAGAGAGGGTGCGAATTATCCTTCGAAAGGACCCAAAAAGTAAACAAGACCTGGCAAAGGAAAGTCAATGCGAAGGAAATAAGCAATTTTTCCCAAGCTGGGGGTTCGTTGGCTAGGCAGTTACGCATGGCCACGAATGGCGGGGCAGGAGGGAGTCGAACCCTCGACCTTCGGCTTAGAAGGCCGCTGCTCTGTCCACTGAGCTACTACCCCTCAATGGTGTTATATAAAAGCCATCTATCTTTATCATGTCAAAGCAAAAATCCACCCGCTGCATCTACCTGTAATCTATCCATATAGTACAAAGCGGCATTACTCACTTACCAAAGCATAATATAAACTGTTTTACTTTAGCATGATATGATCTCTTACATCTTTACAAGTTAGGGTGGTAAATACGGACCCATGTTGGTAAAACATAATGCGAGGAGTTTAATCTAACAGTTTATTTTTCCATTGAAATATCGAATTGCCCCATTAGCCTATACTCACACTATGATTAAATTTTTCACCACATTGATATTATTCCCTATCAAATGGGTGGCAGAGTTTATTTTGAAACTGGTAACTGTAGCTGCTATTCTCATATGCCTAATCCTTTTAGTTGGAAACTTATGGATTCCAACAGTGCTTGAAAATGTCCTAACAAAAATGTCTGGATTTAAAACCTCGGTCGGAAAATCTAGGGGTTCAATGTTTCGAGGGCGTTTCAATTTGAAGGATTTAAAAATGAAAAACCCGGACTCGTTGTTTCATTCAAAGGACTTTATTTCCATAAATAACATTGTTGCCGATGTTGATATATCAAGTCTGTGGAAAGACACGGTTGTTATCAAAAAAATAGTCCTGGATATTGATGATTTGACAACGGTAACAAATGCGAAAGGGAAAAATAATTATATTATCCTAGTCAAAAATCTTGAGCAAAAAAATCAGGCGACAAAAAAGGAAGCACCCCGAAAGGTGGATACTAGGAAACATAGCCCGGAAAAACCAGTTTTGATAAAAAAATTAACGCTATCCATTTCAACGGTTCATGTCATTGATGAACATAAAAATTCATCAAGAGAATATAAAATCAACTATTGCAAGGAATTTCACAACGTTACTGACTTTGCAAAAGTCGAAAGGCAATTGATTGGTGATCTTGGAAAATTTGGCATATCCATCATGATAGACTCCATAATTTCATCAATTCCAGCGGTTCCCACCGCTGCAGCCGATGGAATCATTAAAATAAAAGATATTTCTCTAGATACTGCCGGTAAAACGAAAGATCTCGCAGGGAAAATTAGCACTAATCTCGGCGATGGAATAAAACACCTAATAAAAAAAGACAAATAAATTACTTTGTTCCTATGGATTTTATAGATTTTTTATAGGCACTTAGAACTCCAGCAATGGAATTTTCGATGACTAGGTCTGCAATGCATATGCGAATTCCAGCAATGAGATCATTGGTGTATTTGACAGAAACGGATAGTTTTCTTTTTAAAATTTTTTCAAAATGATACCGTAAAGCTTCTACGCTGGAAGTAGATATGTCGCCACAATGTTCAATTTTCATCGATGTCTGAGCAGCAAATTTTTCGAGGTTCGCTAGATATGCCCATAGTATGGATCTTAGTTCCATCCCTTCGTAAATTTCCTTCAAAACTGTAACTATACCACACACTCTTTCACTGTCCAATAGCGAATCCTTCCCCAAGGAGAGTTTGATCAATTCAGGCACCAATAACAGGGATCTATGATTTTTCATCGCAAATTTTCCAACATTAGTGCTTTTTCAGCCGAAAGAAGATATTCGTTCCTTTCCTCGGCAGTCAATTGTGTAGATAACACGCTTTGCGAAATATCGACTACAAGTGTTCCGATTTCAGATTTGACACCTTGGAGCATTTTATCATGTTGCAGAGCAATCTCTTTCTTAGCGCTGGATATCATATTATCAGCCAATTTGCGAGATTCTGTCTTCTTTTGTTCCAAAAGGACCTTGGCATTATTTTTAGCCGATTGAACTATTTCCTCCGCTTCCTTTTTTACGGACGCAATTCTTTCGGTGCGTGAATTTTCAAAGGCAGAGATTTCTTTTTGCATTTTATCGGCATATGCCAGTCCAGACTCTATTTTTTCGCGTCTCTCAGCCATTACATCGATAACGCTCTTGAAGCCAAATTTATATAGTAAAAATGTCACGAGCAAAAAATTCAACGACTGAATGAGCAATAGATGCCAATCAACACCGAATTTATTCAAAAGATTACCAACATCAACCATAGCAAATAATCATACTGAGCTCACTCATAAGCCAATCGCAGAGAACTAGGCATTATGAAAAAAACAAAGCATAGAACGCAACAGCCTCTGCCAAGGCCATGCCAAGAATAGATTGCACTAGAATTTTACCAGAGGCACCCGGATTTCGTCCTACCGCATCAACGGCCTTTGTACCAATGCAGGTGACCCCTATGGCTGCAGTGGCACAGCCGAAAGTCTGGACTAATCCTTTGGCAATATCACCTGTCAATTCAGCTATTATATTTAACATATTTTCCCTTTCTTAAAATTTTCACCCATGGGCGTGGTCCTCATGATTGCACACTAGCCCAATGTAAACGGATGTCAGTAGTGTAAAAACAAAAGATTGTATAATTGCAATAAGAAATTCTAAAAAGTAAAACGGCAATGGAATTAGGTAAGCCATATAGTTTACAATCGGTATATTTTTCAAAATACTGGAAAAACCATACATGTTATGCAATAAGTTTTCACCACCGAAAGTGTTTCCAAATAATCTAAAAGATAATGAAACAATTCTACAGAGAATTGAAATGCATTCCACCAGTCCAACAGCCATAAAGAGAACACACAATCCACCATATATTACCGATGAAATCTCAGATTTTTCAGCCTTATTTCCAAAAATCTCAAAGCATATTCCTCTTACACCTGCACACCGGACACCGAAATATCCCCATGCAAAAAAAGATACCACTGCCAGAGCTAACGTCGTATTTAAGTCGGAATTCGCGGGCCTAAAAAATGGCCTAAATCCACCGTTTATGTTGACTCCCACGCTTCCAATACCGGGCAATAGACCGCACACATTTTGTAGTAGAATGAAAAAGAAAATGCCGAGCAAATACGGAAAAACTATCCGAAATGCCTTATTTCCTATAATTGGTTCGATGATTCCACGTAATCCCTCGATGACGGATTCTATTATCGCCTGGCCAGTGGATGGAATAATTTTTGTTCCTCCTCGTAAAGCAAATCTCACCAAAAAAATTATAAGCATCGAAATTATCCATGTTAGGATAATAGAATCTGTTATGGCAAACTTGCCAATTGAAAACACTGCCGTCGATGAGGAACTAACGCCTTCTCCATGGCTTGCATAGCATGCCACATTTGGCGATAATACAAGGCCCATAAGAATTAACGTCAATCTGGGAAAACAACCTCTCAACATTCTAAAAACAACCTCTCAACATTCTAATCACCGACAACCAATATTGTGCATATAAAAAATATTTTTCTCAAATTTGCAATCTCAATCTAATACAAGCTTTTGGTCAAATGAAGCATGCACACCATTTGGTTAATATGTCTTAGTTTGCATTTTCAATATTACCGACATAAACTTTAGCTTCCCGGCTGGGACAATGACACTTTTAAGGTCCTTCTGTCCTTCTTCCTTGGCCAATTTTTTGTAAATCTGATCCTAGTCAAAAACTTTTTCTAAATTTCTTTCAAATATTAATTTTTTACGATTTATTGCTTGAGTCGCGAACTTCAATCTTTAAATCAACTTACCATTGGTCGTTATGAAGTTATAAAGTCTAGATACGGCAAGTTATGATAGGAATATTTTACATTGTACCACTTGTCGCTGTTATTGCGTTTGCATTTGCGTGGTATTTTTTCATAAATATGAAAAAAGAAAACCAAGGGTCGGAAAGAATGGTGGAGATTGCATCGCGGGTGGCGGCCGGGGCAATGGTATACCTAAAGCAGCAGTATAGGGTAGTTGTGCTCATATTCGTCCTAATAGCAATATTATTGGTATATCTATCCTATGGATTAAACCTACAAAACCGATGGGTTCCCTTTGCATTTTTGACCGCAGGATTTTGTTCAGGCCTGGCAGGTTTCTGTGGAATGGTAACCGCCACAAGTGCATCCTCTAGGACTGCATATGCTACGTCAAAATCTCTTAATGCGGGATTAAAGATTGCTTTTCGCAGTGGTGCCGTAATGGGTTTGGTGGTCGTAGGATTGGCATTGGTTGATTATTCAATTTGGTTTCTAGTGTTAAATAGGTTTTCGGGGGATTTGGTTGGTTCTCAAAAATTAATTTGGGTAACTAATACGATGTTGACTTTTGCCATAGGAACATCTCTACAAGCCTTATTTGCACGCGTTGGAGGAGGAATTTTTACAAAAGCTGCTGACATTGGAGCTGACCTTGTGGGAAAGGTAGAAGCTGGGATCCCAGAAGATGATCCAAGAAACCCTGCTACCATAGCTGATAATGTGGGTGATAATGTGGGCGATGTCGCTGGGATGGGGGCAGACCTGTACGAATCATACTATGGATCAGTGTTGGCAGCAGCAGCGTTGGGAGCAGCTGCATTTGCGGGATCAGATTTGAAAACCCAGTTGATGGCTGTTATAGCCCCCGTTATGATATGTATCGTGGGAATTGTAGCCTCGATAATAGGTATATTTTTCGTAAGAACGCGGGAAGGAGCTAGTAGCTTAGAGTTGCTGAAGTCTCTGTCCCACGGAATTAGGATCAGCTCCCTGATAATATGTGTAGGATCATTGATAGTGTTGAAACTACTTAATATTCCAAACGCAATCGGCATTTGGGGAGCAGTAATGTTTGGATTACTGACAGGGATGTGCATCGGCAAATCCACGGAATATTTCACGTCCGAAGCCTATGGACCAACGAAAATAATCGCACAAAATGCTACTACAGGATCAGCAACCGTAATAATATCAGGTTTCGGCATGGGGATGTTATCCACTTTTTTGCCGGTTTTGGCTGTGACTACTGGAACGATGTTAGCATTTTATTTTGCATCGGGATTTAATGCGAGCAACGTTTCCATAGGGTTGTATGGCATCGGGCTTGCTGCCGTTGGGATGTTATCAACTCTAGGGATCTCGCTAGCTACCGATGCCTATGGTCCCATAGCTGACAATGCCGGTGGAAACGCTGAAATGAGTGGCCTTCCTTCTGAAGTTAGACAAAAAACGGATGCCCTGGATTCATTGGGAAATACGACGGCTGCCACAGGGAAAGGATTTGCCATTGGGTCCGCAGCATTGACCGCTTTGGCCCTAATAACGTCATACGTTGAAGGCATTCGATTGGAATTGCTTAAAACGGGACAAAAATTTATTTCCGTGGGAAATGCGCAAATCGACCTTACAACCGCTAAACTATGTGATATCATGCATTGCTACGATGTTCACATGTTAAATCCAAAGGTTATGTCCGGTATGTTTATTGGTGCCATGCTGACGTTTGTCTTTTGCGGATTAACGACCATGGCCGTGGGGCGTGCAGCTGGGAAAATGGTTACCGAGGTTCGAAAACAGTTCCGTGAGATCAAAGGGATCATGACCGGTGAAAGTATCCCGGACTATGGACGTTGCATAACAATAGCGACGACGGCAGCTCAGAAGGAAATGATTATCCCTGCACTGATTGCAATTGTTTCTCCCATTTTAATTTCAATTATCCTTGGTGTTCCGGGCATACTGGGATTGCTCGGAGGTTCTCTTTCCTCTGGATTTGTCTTAGCTTCGTTCATGTCCAATGCGGGGGGGGCATGGGATAACGCTAAAAAGTATATCGAAACTGGAATTTTAGGTGGGAAACATTCCGAAGCCCACAAAGCGACGGTTATAGGTGATACGGTGGGTGACCCTTTCAAAGATACCGCCGGCCCAAGTTTAAACATTCTCATCAAGCTCATGGCGATAGTATCGCTTGTGACCATTGGCATTGCAACTTCCTACAGTCTGTTATAGGGTTGGGCTAGCTCTCCTACGATGCCAATTTCTTCAGATCCAATGCCGAGTTCTTGGAACTTTTTTCCTTGAGGAATCAGCCTAGAATCCGCTGAAGTACGCATTTTATTGAATGCTTCAACGGTGTTTGCCAGAGATTTTCCCATGCCATTGAAATGTTCGAAAAACACTTTCAGGCGAGCATACATTTCTTTCCCGACTTCGGCAATTTCCTTTGCCTCCTTGGCAAGACATGCCTGTTTCCATCCATATGATATGGCTTTTAGAATGGCGATCAACGTGGTTGGGGTTGCTAGAATCACACGTTTTTCGGCCCCGAATTCCAATAGCTCTCCATTGGCTCGAAAGGCATCCCCCAGGAAGCTTTCTCCGGGTAAAAATAAAATCACAAATTCCGGACAATTCTCAAATTGCTGCCAATAATGTTTGGAACTTAATTTTTCTATGTGCCGCTTTATTTGTGCTGCAAAAGTCTCCAGCGCTGCCTGTTGGTCGGATTTCGACTTTGCCGAAATCGCTTCCAAATATCCGGATAGTGGGGCTTTGGCATCGATGACGATGGTCCTCGAATTTGGTAATTTTATCACCATATCGGGTCTAAAAACCTGCCCATCCGATGAAACAACTTGCTGTTGTTCTTCGAAACCTACGTGTTCCGTCATGCCAGCTAATTCGACTGTTCTTCGCAACTGCATCTCTCCCCACTGACCGCGAAAATCGGGTTTCCTCAAAGCATTGGATAAATTATTTGTTTCTTCCTGTAATGCGACACTGGCCTGCTGGGATAGTTTCAATTGTTCCGCCAAACTGAAATAGGCCGATTGCCTTTGATCTTCCAAAGCTTTAAGCTTTTCATCGAATAATTTCAATGTAATTTCAATGGGCTTCACCCTGTTACCAAATTCGTTATGGGCTTCGTGAGTCAAGACGTCGAAGGAATTTTTGGCCAACAGCAAAAATGCCTCGTTATTGTCTTTCAGCGCTTTGGCGGACAACTGCTCAAATTGTTCCTGCCATTTTTGATTGAGGTTGTCCCGCTCTTCGATCCTCTCATTTGCTATGGCCAAACGAATTTCTGCCTCCGCCAGTTTCCTCTGCGCGACATCTAGTTTTGCACTCTTTTTTACATAGGCTAGGAAAACGCAGAACAGAGTTATTCCGAAAATTATTTCAACGGGTACCATGCCTCTTTTTTAGTGAAAAAGAAATTTTACACCACCAATTTCGCCAGTTCTGCCATCGATTTTTCGCTTAACCTTCCAAGTGGTGAACGGCATTCGGCTGATGAAATAATATTTTTAGACTTCAGTAAAAATTTGATGGGAAGTGGATTTGTTTCTATGAATAATTTGCTCATTACGGGCATCAATGTTTGGTATTCTTTCAATGCTCCATGGAAATTTCCGTCGCTTGCTAATTTGACCAATTTGGCCATTTCTCGTGGGGCGATGTTTGACATGACGCTTACGACCCCTACCGCTCCCAATGACACGAACGGTAGTGTCATGGAATCGTTCCCGCTGAATACTACTAAATCTTTGCCGAAAATTTTCACCATTATTTCTACTCGGGAACAACTTTCCGATGCTTCCTTTATGGCAACTATGTTGGAATATTTTTCACGCAGTTTAACAATGGTATCGATGGCTATCTCTACCCCCGTTCGCGAAGGAACCGAATATAATATTATCGGTCTATCCGTCGAATCGGCAATCTTGCTGTAATACTCAAATAATCCAGATTGAGTGGGTTTATTATAGTAGGGAGTTACCACTAGAAACCCATTGACCCCTAGGCTATGGGCTATTTTTGTTTTTTCGACGGCTTTTTTCGTGTCACAAGATCCAACTCCAGCAAAAACATTGGTTTGCTTTGCTTCCCCTTTGGCCGCTTCGATGAGAGTGATAAATTCTTCCTCTGCTAGTACGGGAGATTCTCCCGTCGTTCCTGCCACAATTATTCCATCAACTCCGCCATTAACCTGTTGTTTGATTAAATTTTTGAAATCCTTCAGTTCCACCGCTTCGTTTATAAATGGCGTAACAAGTGCAGTATATAGACCTTTCAGCGACATATAATAATAATAAAAATATTATTCTTCCATTTAGCCATGGAAAAGTGACAAAATATTTTAGATTTCCTAAAGCTTCAGACCGCCCATGGATTTCCTTGGCCAATCGAAAAGTTACAGCAAAACAGACGCTATCCAGCCGAACAAAAATGTCGGAATGCTTAGATGTAGAAACGTTGGAATAACGGTGTCCCTGACCAAAGAGTGTTGACCATCCGCGTTTAATCCCATTGTTGGTCCAAGGGTGGAATCCGACGCTGGGGATCCCGCATCCCCCGCAATACCAGATACAGCCACTATTATTGCGATTGCAGCTGGACTAAACCCCAATCTTAACCCCAAGGGAACATATACGGTAGCAACAATCGGGACCGTAGAAAATGATGACCCAATGCCAACAGATATCAAAAATCCCACAAACAACATGCTAAACGATGCTAGAACTTTGCCATTTAGCATATGCATGCTAAGCCAGTTTACAATTTCGTCAATGCCGCCAGATATTCGTAGGCTATGCCCGAATCCGGCAGCAGCTATCATGGTAAATGATATTAGAGCCATCATTTTGAATCCACCTGCGACCACATCATCCGAATCTTTTTTTCTTATGACGCCGCCAAGCGAAAGAAAGAAAAATCCCAACAATGCACTTAAAATAATGGCTTTAACCAGCAGTTGTGTTACCAATGCGGCAACTATTGCAAGACACGAAACAATGAGGTCTTTTTGAGAAAATATCGCTTCCTTTCCCAAATTTTTCACCCTAGCATTTTTATAGTACCTTGGTTTCCCATATCGAACAAAGGCAAACAATAATCCTACTAGCATTCCCAGGGCTGGGTACAGCAGCGCGTGGATTAAATTCTGTACCGAAATATCTACACCATTGGCGTGCAAATAATACAGCATGATATTTTCCAGAAAAATCTCACCGAATCCCATAGGAAAAATCATGTACGCAACTATTACTCCAAATGTAATGATGCAAGCAATCAGCCGACGGTCAATTTGCATGGCATTAAAAACACCAATCATAGGAGGGATTAAAATGGGAATGAATGCAATGTGTACCGGGATAATATTTTTACAGGCGATGGCCATCGCCCCTATGGTAGAAAGTATAACAAACCTAGCCTTCCTATCCCTTTCTACACCTGCGACTTGTTTTTCTCCCTTACTGAAATTGATATTTAATAGGCGGACCATTTGCGCCATCAAAAAACTCGAAAAGCCAGAATGGGCCAAAGCAGATGCGAATGCCCCCAGTATAGCATAGCTTAGAGCAATTTTGGCACCGCCCCCGAGCCCTTCTGAAAAACTGGAAACTGCATTTTCAAAGGATGCTCCACTGGCCAATCCACAAACGATGGCTCCCGTTGTCAATGCAATCACCACATTTACGCGTAACACACATATTATCAAGTACACAAATGCAATCGAAACGACAACTGGATTAAATATTAACATGCGACTAAAAGCTGCAGACACCAACTACACGTGATTTAAAAAAATCAAACTGCAAGCAAATAATCGAATTGGTGCAGTTGTACAAAATATAGGGGCCGACTAGTCCGGCCCACCTAAATTAATTAAATCTGCACGTCTAAATTTGGCTGTTACATCATACCACCCATGCCACTCATGTCTGGCATAGCGGTATTACCTTTTTTCTCATCCGGCAGTTCGGAAATCATACATTCGGTCGTTAGCAGTAGACCAGCAATGGATGCTGCATTCTGCAGGGATGCACGGGTTACCTTCGTCGGATCAACAACACCGGACTTCATTAGGTCTTCAAACTTTCCAGTTACGACATTGTAGCCGAATGATCCTGTTCCCTTCAAAACCTCTTGAACGATGATGGAACCTTCCACTCCCGCATTTTCGCAAAGTTGCCGTAGTGGAGCCTCGATGGCACGGCGTACGATTTGAACACCAATTGCAACATCGCCTGTTTCCTTAAGAGATTCAATGGCGCTATGTGTCCGCAAAAGAGCAACGCTCCCACCAGCAGAAATGCCTTCTTCGACGGCCGCACGGGTAGCGTGTAGAGCATCGTCGACACGGTCTTTCTTCTCCTTCATTTCTGGTTCGGTAGCTGCACCGATGCTGATTACTGCTACTCCTCCGGCTAATTTTGCCAACCGCTCCTGCAACTTTTCTTTGTCATAGTCGGAAGTCGCTTCTTCTATCTGTTTGCGGATCAACTTTATACGGGCAGTAATATCAGCACTACTTCCACTACCTTCTACAATCGTGGTATGTTCTTTGTCGACGGTAATGCGTTTTGCCCGTCCCAGGTCTTCGAGCTTTATGCTTTCAAGTTTAATCCCCAGGTCCTCTGAAATGAATTTTCCACCCGTCAAAATGGCAATATCCTCCATCATAGCCTTTCGGCGATCGCCAAAACCAGGAGCTTTCACGGCACAGATGTTCAAAGTCCCTCTCAGCTTATTAACAACCAAAGTCGCCAGGGCTTCCCCCTCGACATCTTCGGCAATGACCATCAATGGTTTCCCCGATTGGGCAATCGCCTGTAGGGTCGGAAGTAACTCGTTCAGGTTAGAAATTTTCTTTTCGAAAATAAGAACGTAGGCGTTTTCCAATATACATTCCATGCTGTCTGAATTATTGACAAAATATGGACTCAAGTATCCTTTGTCGAACTGCATACCTTCTACTACGTCAAGGGTAGTTTCGATGGTTTTGGCTTCCTCCACCGTTATGGTACCGTCTTTGCCAACACGTTTCATTGCTTCGGCTATGATACTACCAATCTCTTCATCCCAATTCGCAGAAACCGTTGCAACCTGACGAATTTCATCTCCTTCCACCTTTTTGGAAGTTTTAGCCAATGCAATTACAGCCGCTTCAACCGCCTTGTCAATGCCACGTTTTATATATATGGGGTTAGCTCCAGCTGCAACATTTTTCAATCCTTCACGGTAGATTGCCGCGGCAAGAATTGTAGCGGTTGTTGTACCATCTCCGGCCACATCGGACGTTTTGGAAGCTACCTCTTTTACCATCTGAGCCCCCATATTTTCAAAGGGGTCCTTGAGATCTATTTCCTTTGCAACACTGACGCCATCCTTTGTGACCGTAGGAGCTCCAAATTTTTTATCAAGAATTACATTTCTTCCTTTCGGACCAAGGGTAATTTTGACAGCATCTGCCAATTGGGTCACTCCGGAAAGAATCTTTTTCCTAGCCTGCTCTTCGAATATTAACTGTTTTGCCATAATAAATTTCCTTTCTTTAAATGTTCTCCCAAATTATCCTAAAACTGCTAAAATATCATCCTGCCTTAGCACAACTAAGGTTTCCTTATCACGTTTTACTTCCGTTCCTCCATACTTGCTAATGAGGACACGATCCCCAGCTTTCACTTCAAACTCTAGGATTTTGCCTTCATCGTTTCTACCAGAACCCAAAGCAATGACTTCTGCTTCCTGGGAGGATTCTTTGGCAGCATCAGGAATAATGATACCACCTTTTATCTGTTCTTGTTCTTCAATTTTCTTAACGAGAACACGATTTCCTAACGGTTTAATTTTAATTTTAGTTTCCATAGCTTATAATTGTAAAAAATTCTTCCTATTTGTTTTTGTTTGCACCATCGACAACTTCGAAATCTGCATCAACTACCTTATCCTTTGCATTTTCCGCATTGGCGGATTGGGCACCTTCGGAAGTACCCCCTTGGGCGGTTTGATTAGCTTGCGCTTGAGAATACAAATCCTGAGCCATTCCTTGGAATACCGTAGTTAATTTTTCCCTGGCAGTTTTTAACTCATCCACCTTTGCGTTACTGTTTTCAAAAACTTTCTTCGCTTCTGTTATGGCATCTTCGAGAGGTTTTCGTTTTTCATCGCTGAGATTACCCCCGAATTCTTTTAATTGTTTCTCGGTTTGATAGATGAAATTATCCAGCTGATTCCTTTCCTCGACGGCTTCCTTGCGTTTTTTATCTTCCTCCGCATGAGCTTCTGCTTCCTTTCTAAACTTCTCAATCTCTTCATCGGACAAGCCCGAAGCGCTGGTTATGGTGATTTTTTGGTCCTTCCCTGTGCCCTTATCCTTCGCTGTTACGTGGAGAATACCATTCGCATCAATGTCGAATGTTACTTCAATCTGTGGCACACCACGGGGAGCAATAGGAATGCCATCCAATCTAAATTGACCGAGCAATTTATTATCCCGAGCCATAGGGCGTTCCCCTTGTAAAACTTGAATATCAACGGCCGTTTGATTTTCGGCATAGGTGGAAAATACCTGTGTTTTTTTTGTCGGAATGGTGGTGTTACGGTCTATCATTGGCGTAAAAACCCCTCCCGCCGTTTCAATACCAAGTGTTAAAGGTGTTACATCGAGTAAGAGTACTTCTGTCACTTCTCCCTGTAAAACTCCACCCTGTATTGCCGCTCCAATTGCCACAACTTCATCGGGATTTACGCCTTGATGTGGGGTTTTACCGACGAATTGTTTTGCAATATCGACTACTTTTGGTGAGCGAGTCATACCTCCAACAAGCACCAATTCGGAAATTTCAGATGCAGAAATGGCAGCATCTTTGAGACAATTTTTACATGGTCCCAACGTTCGCTGATACAGATCATCACAAGTTTTTTCTAACTGTGAACGGGTCAATGAAATGTTCAAATGTTTTGGACCAGTTGCATCCGCCGTAATGAACGGTAAATTAATGTCCACTTGCATGGCGGAAGATAGCGCAATTTTAGCCTTTTCTGCTTCTTCTTTTAGCCGTTGGGCTGCCATTGGATCTTTTCTCAAATCTATTCCATTTTCCTTTTGAAATGTGTCTGCTAACCAGTCGATTAGTCTTTTGTCCCAATCATCTCCTCCAAGTAAGGTATCCCCATTGGTGGCTTTTACCTCAAAAACACCATCTCCAATTTCTAAAATAGAAATGTCGAATGTTCCTCCCCCAAGGTCATAGACGGCGATTTTTTCGTCTTTCTTTTTATCTAAACCATAGGCCAAAGATGCAGCAGTTGGTTCGTTGATAATGCGTAAAACTTCGAGGCCCGCGATTTTTCCAGCATCTTTCGTTGCTTGCCGCTGGGAATCATTAAAATAGGCAGGCACTGTGATAACGGCTTGCGTGATTGGACAGCCCAAGTATGTTTCTGCATCTGCCTTTAACTTTGCCAAAATCATCGATGAAATTTGCTCCGGGGAAAACCGTTCCGTTTTATTTCCGACCTGACACTCAATCCAAGCGTCACCGTTGTGTCCTTCGACGACCTTGTATGGCAAATTTTTTACCAGGCTTTGAATTTCGCTGAGCTTATGTCCAATCAGACGTTTTGCAGAAAAAATAGTGTTTTGCGGATTTGTAACTGCCTGGCGCTTGGCAGCTTGACCAACCACCCGTTCCCCTGTTTTTGTGAAAGCGACGATAGACGGTGTTGTTCTTGCCCCTTCAGCATTGGGAATGACGATTGCCTCTCCACCTTCCATAACGGCCATGCAAGAATTGGTTGTACCCAAATCGATTCCCAAAATTTTAGATTTTTTATTGCTCATAAACCACCTCTATAATCTTTCCTTACGAAAAAGAGTGAAAGCAAATTCTGTGCCAAATTCATCACTTAGGGTATTCCATCTGCAATTTTTTTGGCTTTTAGGTATTGTTTTCTGAACTTTTTAGTTATTTTATTCTGCAGATTTGCTATTTTTAGAATGTTCTTACCGTTGAAAATCGGAATGATGTTCGAATAAATATTTTCACAGCTCAAATCATCAAGGGCTGACATCACCTGGTAGGCTTTTTCAGCATCTTCTATTCGGCCATCCTTTCGGGCTCGAATTATCGATCGCATAGTATCCGATAACTCATCATGGGTGTCGATGAATGCTAGTTTTACAAGTGAGCCCATTATGTTTGATAGCTTGTTTGTCCACTCCTCATGAGATACAAACAGGGAGGCAAATTTATAGGGATTTATATTTGGAGAACACCTATATTGGTCGTACTGGGCATCGTAAATTGTTTTCAATATGGGAGTACGCCGCATGGTAGCTTTTATTGGGCCACCGGGCGTATGCAGATTAAAGTCTAGCAATTTTTGCCCATCCAAAGATAGGATAAATTCGACAAAATCCTTTGCTAATTCCGGGTGTTCCGCCCCCCTAAAAATCCCTATTGGATCAGGCGAAGGAGCTCCACCGCCATAGGGCATGACGAATTTAAATCGGTCGCTCCCACTACGCTCTTCCAAATGTTTTGACTCCGCAAATCCGTAAAAATCGACGGTTATGCCAACTAGACAGTTTCCGGCCGACACATCTATTACCGGCCTAGTCGTAGACTCAGTAAAATATCTCCCATTCGCAACGATTTTCTGTATCAGGCGTAATCCATTGATCCAACCTACTGCTATGATTTTTTCTTCATCTTCCTTCGACAATTTGTTAACGTTAAGCCTGTGCTTCAAATCGTCGTAGCAAATTTGCATCTGCTGTTGAATCAGCATCATGAGCGCTTTTTGTGTGGAACTACTTCTCGTTGGATCAACGATGGCTACTTTTTTAAAAAACTCAGGACGGCCGATATCCATCCAAGTTTTCGGGAAAAACGGAATGCCTTCTGCTAGAATAGCTTCGCTGTTATAAATTATCCCAAATCCCGTAAGGGATCCTCCAAACCATCTTCCGTGCTCATCCCATAACCTATTACCGGATAAAAACTCCGGTATCGTATCTTCGGAAAACATTTCGGGGTGTTCGACCAATAGACCAGATGGGACTAGGTTTCCTTTCGATGCCTGAGACTCAAATTCGTAAACACCGCCACCGAACAAAATATCGATTCCACAGCCAACATTTGATTTAAAAAATTCACGGGCGACTTCCACATCTAGCCTATGTTCCAGTGATTGCAATTTTTTTTCAGATCTGGATGCGAATGCAGCAATGACGCTACTATCCCACGTACGGTGCAATTCATTAATCCAATGTAAACGAAAATTATTCGCATACATGGTTTCAATATACCTTGCGGCATCACGACCCCCTCCCTGATATCTCCAATCTATGTTAACTTCCCTCCCAGTCTTAGCCCTATACCATTTTTTAAACCCAATGGCATATTCTCTTCTCAGGGTTTCATTGTGAGGGGTCATGATGATCAACGTTTCAGCATCGTCAATCGGAACAACGGTATTCGCTTTTTCCTTAAAAACAAACGGCAGGCTGACCACCAGTGTTATCAGCAATAGGATTACTATTTTTTTTGGATCAAACATTCTTTTGTCAATCAACGTCCAATATTACAACATCCTCGGGAGAAACGGCGGCATACATACTTTTGCTTTGTGCATTAGTAAAATGGCTCGGGTTAAGCTCCGAAATGCGCAACATAACACCATCCCTTTCAAACTTAAAATGGGCAACTTCCCCAAAATATGTTACGTTTCCAATTACACCCCTTACGCTATTTTCCTGATTAGGGAAATCGTTCAATCGAAAGCATTCCGGCCTTATGGAAATATAAACCTTTTTCCCCGGCCTAGGGTTACTGATTCCTGTGCTCAGGATCCCTCGAAAATTTCCAATTTTTGTCCTTATGATTGCTTCCCCAGAACCAATCTGAACGATCACTCCCTGTACTACATTTGTCTCTCCAACAAATTCCGCTGTGAAACGAGAGGAAGGAAATTTGTACAATTGCGTTGGCGTCCCGATTTGATCAACTTTTCCCTTCGAAAAGACTGCTATTCGATCTGCTATGGACAACGCTTCTTTTTGGTCATGGGTGACATAGACGGTTGTCACTTGATGCTCTTTGCAGATATTTCTTATCTCGCAGCGCATGTCATTTCTCAGCTGGGCATCGAGATTTGACAGTGGCTCGTCGAGCAACAAACATTTTGGATGTACAACAAGTGCCCTTGCGAGGGCCACCCGTTGCTGTTGTCCACCTGAGAGTTCATTTGGTTTTCTCGATACGTACTGGATAAGCTGTACCTTTTCCAAAATCTCATATACCAAATCCTTAATTTTTGCCTTTGAAGTTTTGTTGTATTCCAATCCGAATGCGACATTTTGGAATACCGTCATGTGAGGCCATAGGGCATAATTTTGAAACACCATACCTACTTTTCGCCTATGAGGAGGCAACTTCGTAACGTCATGCCCTCCGAAACTTATTCGTCCCTCATTTGGTATATAAAACCCCGCAATTGACCGTAGTAGGGTTGTTTTCCCGCATCCACTTGGGCCAAGTAAAAAAAATAATTCTCCACTGGCCACGTATAAACTTATATCATCAAGCGCTATCGTCGAACCAAAAGACTTGGTAAGGTTTTGAATCCTTATATCGGTCATCAATGGTAATCCTTGTTGCAGTTATTCCGACCAATGTCAAAAAATTTTTTAACATCGCCATAATTTTTGCCCCAAAGCTACCAAAGGCAAGGATCTACCGTAGGCTAATTTTGTCGACCGTTTGGCCGGATATGCCCCCGTCAAAGATAACGGTAATGGTTTTGTCTCCGGAAGGTTTATATTTTCTTATGAAAGCTGGCAATTCAGTATTTTTACCTCAGGCAAGATATCCCTTTGCAGCTCAACCATAGGTGAATCAAGCTTTATTTCCTAAACTCATTTTAAATGAAGCTCGACGTCCAATTTAACTTCAATGAAGCGAATTTTATCAAAAATTCTTGTAGCAATCTTGGGATTAGGAAGTGTGGGGTTATCTGCTCTACGATAATACCCTATTTGATTATCATCATATTGTATGCCATGCAGTCGATTCAATGCTTTTTGCAGATTTTTCATATCCTCTTTAGACAAATTACTTTTATTTTGTTGAAGAAATTTCTCCATTTCATTTAGAAATGCGAAAATTTCTTCACAGCGATCTTTTCCGCTCGTAGGATCGTCGAGGCGTTTTCCTTTGTTAGAAGTACACAATTCATCAGCTCGTTGAATAAAACTGGAAACCCCCCGGGGAAGGACTGGTGGTTCACTGCTCGCTTGGGATGCTTCTGCGTAGGCCTGCGTGGAACTTGCCGTAGGCTGTGAGTTATGTGGCGGGAGGCCACTCACTCTTAGCTGTGGCCTCTGCTCCGACGGTCTCCGACACTTAAACTGTGATGCATCAACGTCATCAGATCTTTCTTCTGCGAGAGTATCGCCAGCTTCGGGGATTTCTTCTGCGGGAGCGTCCTTATCGAATCCGAATATATCATTAAGATCATCAGAGCTTTCTTCTGGCTTTATCTCCTCTTCTGCTTTTTTAATCGTTTTCTCAATGCCTTTCCCCTTGTTATAGATAAACTCGGTTCGATTATTCTCGACTTGACACCCCCGGTTGTCCATCGGAGTAAGGGTAAATCTCGTTCTCGTTCCAAGGCCAAACCAAGTTTTTTCGACCTTTGCACTCAGCTCACACTTTCTGCCATTTACTATTACAGTAGTACTATTAGTTGCTCCAGCTTCCTGGCCCTTAACCTCTTCATGCATCGTACGAATGCCATTCTCTAAACTCATTCCCATGCATAGAGTATGTGGTATTTTTACAATCCTTGCAAGAGAATTTTATAAAAATTATAAATGGTGATAAATTTACGACCCTTCCCGAAACAAGCCGATGTATTTTTACCGGTTTCCACAGAATTTTGTAAAAACTGGCCTAGTGTGGACTGGATATTCTCGAGCGATAGGTAAACTGAGATAATTATACTTTTTCACATTTCACAAATATTAGGCCAAGGGCCACGAAACTTT
>JAITBI010000009.1 GCA_031283685.1 Puniceicoccales bacterium
CTCCCAAGTTGCCATTTGGCCTTAGTCTATTTTCTTGAAAGCCTCCGATCTTCAGGAAATAACAAGCAAAGGAAACAATCCATTACTTCGCAAGGAAACTCCCTCCTCCTCTTTCTTCCGGAAGCGCATTAGGTTAATCTAGAGGTACAGGAGCTACGGGCTCTAACCTAACTCTCTCAGATGATAAATAGTCGTGTAACCTATAACTGTAAGCATGGGGAACAATTTTCCCTCCCACTGTAGATTTGAATTCGGCAACGAACAATAAATTTGTCCCTTCCCTGTCAACACTTAGCAAACGCGTACCCTCTGGATGGATAAGATGTAAAGTATTCAACACTACAATCAGCGACTCTGGTACCCTGGGCAACTGACCAGATTTTTCCAATGCTGGCAATAATACATCATGGCAAAAGCCTATCTCACAATTATACTTAGGAGAAAAGCTTTCCAACTTTTTTGTCACTTCTTCGTATTGGACAACCTTCGGACCTTTCACAAGTCCTTCTATCCATTGCAACATTGGCCCAAGAGCACGGCCATTATATTTCTTCCCATAATCTTCAATTTCCCTTGGATCAATCCAAGGGAGGCCACGCACAAATCTTCTGTCAAACTCAGCAGCTTCCTCCGGAGTAGCATCCCTTGCAACAACCCCCAAGGAATCCTCATCAACTTCTTCCATGGGAATGGATATTTGATTTTTTTACTCAAAAGTCAAGCTTTTTCTGAAGAGCTTAAAGAATGACTCTTGGCTATTCGAGAATTTATGCGGTTTTATGACTAAAATTTTTACTCCCATGGTTATGTGATGACTTTATTCTAAAAAACTTTTTGCAGAAATTGCTATTTCCAGCCGAATGGCATAAATTTTTACCCATTCCAGAGGAAGGTTGAATAAAATTTGGAAATTGGACTGATGGTTAACCTTTTTGAGGGAATATTGAGGGATTGACATTTCCTTGATGTTTTGCTTTGCCTAAATCCTCCGCAAGGCCTGTATTCATCGGTGGTGGTGCTCGAGGAGGGACTCGAACCCTCAGGCCGTTAGGCACCAGATCCTAAGTCTGGCGTGTTTGCCAATTTCACCACTCGAGCAATTGTAGAAATGATAAATCTAGGTGTTGGGAAAATTCCCAAAAGGGCCATCATTTGAAAAATCTTGCCATTTCTTTTTCGGCGGAATCTTTACTGTCTGAGGCATGAGCAATGTTTCGCATCTTGTCTAGTCCAAAATCTCCACGGATGGTCCCGGCAGGTGCCTTCTGAGAATCGGTTGGCCCAAGAATATTTCTCACCCTTTCCACTGCATTTCCTCCTTCAAAAATTATTACCATGACAGGAGTAGAGCTCATGAATTCTACGATTTCGGGGAAAAATGACAAATGAGCCAAATGGGCATAATGCTCCCTAAGTAAATTATTGCCCAGGGTCATGATTTTGCATGCGATAGGTTTTAGACCTGCGTTTTCTAACCTGGAAATAACTTGCCCAGCCAACTTCCTTTGCATGCAATCAGGTTTTAAAATAATCAATGATTTTTCCATAAAAATCTCATTCCTTGGTTTTGCAATTTCACTGTTCCCAGAATATTACAAAATAGTATTTACAAAAACTTTATAGCAGTTTCTCATGGAAAACCTGGATGATAATTTCCGCTAAAATGTCTACACAATATTTTCCTCGAAGTATATTTTGTTTTATACAAAAAGACAACATCCATTCGGATGGAATATTATTTCCGTTGCAAGAAATATCTCGCCATTACCTATGCCTGAGGGAAAAATTATACTACGGTTCAATTTTTGATATTTTAATGGTGTAAAACTTGGAAAAGTCATTAAAATTTCATCAATAGTTGGAAATTTCATTGTTCAAAATTGGAAAATGGTTGACTAATTAAACAATATGGAAGAGTACAAATAACAATCACAAAAAGATTATGATAGCGATATTCGAGGCCCTGAGGGCAGGGTTGCTTAGAAAAGATAACATCTTAAGGAATGTCATTGCCGGGATGGTTGTTGCCGTCATAACATTGCCACTGTCAATGGCCTTTGCCATAGCTTCTGGTGCGAAACCTGAGGCTGGAATTTATACCTCAATAGTAGCCGTTGTAATAGTGTCGCTATTCGGTGGTAGTAGGGTCCAAATTACAGGTCCAACAAGTGCATTTGTCGGCGTGTTGTTAGGAGTATCATCGAAATATGGTCTGGAAGGTCTACAAATTGCTACCATTATGGCTGGTGTTATGATACTTTTGCTGGGCATATTTAAATGTGGGCAAATAATAAAATTCATACCGGAACAGGTCATTGCAGGATTTACGGCAGGGATTGGCGTTAATATGCTAATTAGCCAAATGCCACATTTCTTCGGGCTAGAATGTGGGCATTTGCCGGTGAATATATGCGGTAAACTGAAAATCTTGGGACAATCATTTGGCTCATTAAATTTACCAACCACGTGCTTAGCAATTGCGTCTCTATTGATTATGGTAATATCCTCAAAGACCTTCCTGCGAAGAATTCCGGCTCCCCTCATTGTTCTTGGGTTTGGCATAATAACGCAAGCAACATTTCGCTTCGAAAGTGTAGCCACCATAGGTTCTGTTTTTGGTGGACTTTCCAATAGGCCGCCGTCCTATACTCCTGTTTCTGCGTTGTCATTCGATGTCATTCAAAAATTGTTAGCCCCGGCATTTGCCATTGCCATGTTGGGAGCAATAGAATCGCTCCTGTGTGCCGTTATAGCAGATAGTTTGGCCGGCACTAAGCATTCGTCAAATCAAGAATTGATCGGACACGGGATAGCCAACATGGTAAGTCCAATGTTCGGAGGTATTGCAACCACAGGTTCCATTGCCCGTACCATCGCAAGTATCAAAATGGGGGGAAATTGCCCTATTGCAGGACTGGTAAGCGCGCTCACTTTATGTTTCATCCTGTGCCTACTATCACCGTTGGCAAAATTCGTCCCACTGTCTTCCCTAGCCGCCATATTGTTTGCTGTGGCATTCCGAATGATCAACCACAGGCACGTATATAACTTGCTGGTGTATGCCCCCAAAAGCGATGCAATTATTCTCATTCTTACGTTTGGGTTAACATTGTTTTGTGGCATAGTAATGGCGGTTAATGTTGGCGTTGTGTTATCTGCGCTGTTACTAATGAACAGGATGGCTGGCAGTAGCCACATTGATCGAATGAGCAAGAGAAAATATCTTGACTATGACTTTTCCCAAGTGCCAGCTGGGATAGCTATATATTCCATATCGGGTCCCATATTTTTTGGAATGACTGACAAATTTTCCGATGCCTTTTCGTCTGTGGGGAAAGATGATCGGATAATAATTCTGCGAATGTTCGATGTTCCGTTTATCGACGCAACGGGGTTAGAAAATTTACACCTAACCATTTCATCCTTCAAAAAGCAAGGAATCTTTATCATATTAAGTGAAGCAAATCAAGCAGTCATGGAGAAACTAAAACGTTCCTACATGAAAAAAAGTCCAATAATTAAGATGGCTGACAAATCTATCATTGAAATATTAGAAGTCGCTAGTAAAATGTTGAGCCAGTGATATGCTTTCGGTTTTTATTTTTGTCATGGGTGCGTGTGTTGGTAGTTTTTTGAATGTTTGCATATGTAGAATTCCCCAGAGGAAATCCATTGTGTTTCCTTGTTCGCGGTGTAAATGTGGGGCTCAAATCCCCTGGTTTTTAAACATTCCTATATTGTCATGGTTATTTTTAAGGGGTAGAGCTCACTGTTGCGGGCGTAGTATTCCTGCAAGATATTTTATCGTTGAAATTTTAACCGCCACTCTGTTTATAATAATGTTTGCCATATCCGATTCGCCGTCGAATTTTTTCATAGGTAGTGGTTTTTGTTCTTTGCTCTTGGTCATTGCATTCATCGACATGGATACCATGGAAATTTATGACCCAATGTCGGTGGGAGGGATGTTGGTTGGTTTTGTCATTTCTTTGTTCTTCCCCGGGTGGCACAGTGAACAATCGGGCATATCTTCTCTGATCAAAAGTTTGAGCGGTGCATGTTTGGGGAGCGGATTAATATTTTGGATAGCGGTAATAGGAGAAATGGTATTTAAAAAAGAAGCCATTGGGGGAGGGGATATAAAATTATTGGGGACCATAGGTGCATTTATCGGGTGGAAAGGATGTTTATTTTCCATGTTTGGCGGCTGCCTAATATCAACTCTCACCTTTTTGCCATTATTTCTACTATGGAAGCTGGTAAAAACTAAAACTTTTACCATACCGCGAATAATTCCATTTGCTCCAATATTGGTGGTCGGAAGCATTACCTATGTTCTGTATGGCAAAAACCTATTGGAGATGTTACTCTAGCATTTCCCACCCCAATATCACAATTCTTCTTAGATTTTTCACCGACAAATGTGTGGATTAGAAAAATCGTTGACAAGGCCATAGACACATGCAGCTTGCTTTGTCACTGCCTCCGAGTGCGAGCGTAGCTTAGTTGGTAGAGCACCACTTTCCCAAAGTGGATGTCGAGGGTTCGAGTCCCTTCGCTCGCTCCAATCTTTCATCCACGAAAATGGATTGTTCC
>JAITBI010000014.1 GCA_031283685.1 Puniceicoccales bacterium
TCCACGTGGATTTGGAAGTAAAGAGAAGCTTGGGAATGGATTTTTGGCTAACATTTTTTTAATAATAATTTGGCAATGGGCTTTTATTAATGTCTCATTTTGTGTTTTCCTCTATTCCCTGCTAGCCCTGTGCTTATGCGATCTTCTGGCTGGCTGCCCGGGCAGGGTTCGAACCTGCGGCCAAGTGATTAACAGTCACCTGCTCTACCGCTGAGCTACCGGGCAATATGTGAGTTTTTATAAACGCAATGCTGGCACAATGTCAACAGAAAAAGTAACGCTTCCCATGTTTGTAGCTATGTTCCAGTAAAATTATCCTGCTAGGATACAAAGAAATAACGTGGATAAAAACATATTTGTTGAAACTGAGCAAAGAATAACGGTATGAGCAAGGAAATGGGTAAACAAAAGCACAAAGAATTCACAAAACCTTTGATCAAAAGCAGGTTTCACCATTAATTTTGCTTATAAAATCACGCCGATTTAGTAGGATACGTTTCGGCAAAAAATTTTACCGGGCCTTTGTGGATGTTTTTTGTGAATTTTAGCTAAGATTTTTCTTCATTCCAATTGGTAATTTACGTTATTTTTTATGGAAAAAATTACATACGCTCCCACTAGAATTAACATTGTCAGTGAGGTCCCACCGACGTAAGGGATTGTTATGCTCCTAAAATAGCAAGAATCATTATATATGCTATGGGCCAAAAGACGGAAAAAATAAATCAGCCTACAGGAAATATTATTTAATACGCTGCATAACACCCACATCTTCCATAGCCCAAAAAATAACGTCACTACTCCGACGGTGATAACTACCGTTGCTAGTGGAACAATGAACATATTGGCAGGAATTGTCAACAGTGACATGCTGCCAAAGTAGTCAATGGATATGGGTATGCTCACAAAATACGCCGCAAGTGATATGGAAAAAGATGTTATTAGTAACTTTTTTAGACGAAATAACATGCGATCAGTCAGGGAGTAGCTTTCAAATTTTAAACCATGTAGATTTAAAAAAATGTGTGACAAAAAGTCCTCAAGTGGTTTACCTATGAGAACTATTCCTGCAACAACCGCATAGGATAGCAAAAAGCTGATGTTAAAAACCACAAATGGGTCGTATAGTACGTGAAACAATGCACTATTTGTCAGTGCCGATAGCACGGTTGGTTTTCTCCCAAGCAAATATGATATGTAATAAAATGCCACCATGCTTAATGCACGTACGGATGAAGGAGAACATCCAATGGCGTTGACATAAAAGGTTAATAAAATTAAAATCGGGATCGTCCGAAACTTTTTAGAAACGCACATAACCTTTAGGAAAAAATCAATGGTCACTGCAAAAATACCCATGTGAATACCGCTAACCGCAAATAGATGGGAAATTCCTAAACCATTAAACAGCACTCGAGATGACTTATCTATCCCTTGCCTATAACCAGTTAGCATTCCGGACATTATCCCATATTCAATTTTTTTATTTTCGACGCCAATGGTAATGGTGTGTAGGAATTCATCGAAGATTTTTCTGAAAAATACTTGCCATAGAGAAGCCTTGCTTTCCCACGATAGCAAGCAGCCATCGGAAAGCATCCAATGCACGCGCATATTTTTTAGGTGCTTAAAAAACCACCAATTACTGTTTTCCCTCACATATTTCAATTTCCCCTGAACTTTAAACTTTTGGCCACGAAATGGAATCGGGATACCGTTTGTGCGTTTTAGAGCAAAGAATATCCGCGCTCTCTCCAGTCGGTGGGCAATTGGAATATCATTTATTACCCCATATCCATAAAAGATGCCCTGCTGTTTATCTCTAATTACTATGGTATCTGCCTTTAAAGTTAGGAAAACATTTTTTTGACAATATTTGGGAGGAAATATTTCTGATTCACAGCGACACTTGTTGTATACCATACCACACCACATGCTCAACGCCAACAGCACTATAACATTTTGAAGCGGATTGAAATAATAGTTGATATCTTTATGGAAAGCATGTATCGCAAACCGTAGTAATGGGAGAAATATTATAAAAATGACTGAAATGCCTATTCCAAGGACAAATTTAGAGGTTCTAATGCCAGCAATAAAAAATAGCAGAGGAAGAAATAATATAGATTCCCGGTGTTTATATTTCCCTTCGGCTATTTCTGAAAACGTTTGTTTGAAAAACTTTGCAACATTAGACAAATCATTGGGGGGTAATGAGATTTTTTTTGTAAATTTCTACAAAAAAAATAAATTTTTTCTGGATTGCTCTGATTTTTTCTTTAAAACTTTCCGCTGGTCGGTGTGTTATCTGTGCGATCGACTTGTGATAAAACCTTAAATCTTTATTGATTATGTACACAAATGATACAAATATTCATGAAGGCGGTATAAGTAGGATTAATTCTAAAACCACCAAAGGGTGGCTTGTTAGAGGTTACAAAAATGGTAATCGCTATTCAAAGCTTTTCAGTGATGGAAAACTTGGCGGGAAAGAAGAGGCACTGGCAAAAGCAAGAATTTTCCGCAATGAACTTCGTACCCGTCTAAGCTCAATACCTGCCAAACCGAGGTGTCAAAAAATTGTTTCACACGACAAACGAAATCAAACAGGTGTTCTGGGCATTTCTAAACTATGCAAGAGTGGCAAGGGAAATAAACAACTGGGATTTTTTTCCGTAACATGGCGCCCCATTAAAGGCAAACAAAAATGTACGTCATTCTCCATCTCCAAGTATGGAGAAACAACGGCTTTTAAAAAAGCTGTTGTTTTGCGCTATGAAAAACTGTGTGAGGCCTATGGTACAGAAATTGCCACTAAGATTGTTGGAAAAGAAAACATAGAAAAATATGTCAAAAATACAGAACTAGAACAAGCCCCCTATGGAGCCTAGTATGCTTTCTGGCTCAACTATCTAGATTAAGGTCCTTGGGGTAAAATGTGTAAAATGTCTGTGCGAATTATCCCCAACTCTTCTCGCACACATATTGTTGGATTGTGCGATGGTATTTTGAAGATTAGAATTATGGAACCCGCTGAGGGCAACCGTGCCAATGAGGCTCTGATAAAGTTTCTATCTAAAAAACTAAAAACTAAAACAATTTGCATTGTGAGTGGCATACATGCTAGAAATAAGGTTCTTGATTTTGGGAATGACTTTACAAGCGAACAAATATTAGATAGATTACTTCGGAAATGAATTTTCCGTTCATAAACAAAAACAAGGTCCAGGGAAGAATGTTGGAGTCATCGCATGCTTTGATTGATAGCGCAAGAAAAGTCATCAAATATCGCAAACATCTTTTGGATGCTGGTGTTTTAGCGAGTATTAATCTACAGACTGCCATGCTAAAAAATTCCATTAGGACAAAAGACTTTGCAAATCTTGAGACTCAATCAAATAATCTTAACAGATTACTAAAGCAACACGGTGGAGATATCGTTTCGGAGACATTTCTAGGAGAAAACGTGGAGGCATTGTTCGTTGCTATTCTCTTGGCGATTGCCATTCGCACATTTTTCACCCAATCTTTCCAAATACCAACCAATTCTATGGCTCCAACATACCACGGAATGACTTGCCAATTGGTGAATTCAGAAGCAACGGCAGCAAGCATTTGGTTAAAACTATGGCACAAAATAAAATTTTGTAGTCGCGAAGTGAATATTGTTGCTGAAAACAACGGGACTGTGTCCATTCCGCTTGTCAAAGCAAAATTAAAGAAAAACAAAGAAGTGATCTATGTGGTTCCCTACGAAGAGGTTTTTATAAAAAAATATCTGGGATTAACGAAAGCCAGAGCGAGAAAGTATACGATTTTCGTTGATCATAGGAAGTATCAAATTATAACTCCAATTGATCTTTCACTGGATAAAATACTTTTGGAAAAGTTTTGCAAAGATCATTTGTCATGGAAAGAAGTAATTAGCGATGGCAAATTTGATCAAAAATTTGACCAAGACCAAATTGTCAGTATTTTTGACACGAAGTATCCCATAGCTATTGGCAACAGCATTGTTAGGTTCGAAATTCTTCCTGGAGATATGCTTTTTGTTGATAAGGTTTCCTATCATTTTCGCGCACCAAAGGTAGGAGAAAGTGTTGTATTTACGACCAATGCAATAAGAGATTTCACCAACCCTCCAAAATTTTTCATCAAGCGGTTAGTCGCTAGGCCGGCAAATACTCTAACCATTGAAAACAATCAACTGTTAATAGATGGAAAACTAGCGACGAACAACGAAATCTTGGAAAAATTAAATTTTAAAAAAGGGGGTTACCAAAACGGTTACTACTCTGTCGGAATGCTTGCAGGAGGGGCAAGCGTTACAGTGCCCGAGAAAAATCTTTTTGTTCTTGGAGATAATTCAAAAGATAGTTACGATAGTAGGTTTTGGGGGTTTGTTCCTGAAAAAAGCATATGTGGTCGTCCATTCATAATTTTTTATCCGCTTACAAATCGCTGGGGCAAATGCAAATGAAGGGAGCCCTTTCCTTGAAGAATCAGCGGCGACGGAATTGATTTTTTCACAAAGGATCTAATAGCTGAATTTTAAGGTAATACCTTGAGATAGAATTTCCCTAGGTAGGATTTACTTGCTACACAGATAGTTAGAACAAACACTTGACTTGGTAACATTAACGCATTAAAATGTTGGCGTTTTGAGCATAGAACCTCCAGATGGAAATTCAGGATCTCAGCCTGATCTTGACGCTCCGGGCGTAGGTGGTCCTTCGGGAGAAGGAGGTGAAATAGCCGAAAAAGTGGGAAGAGCTACCCCTGAAATTATCGTTCCACCCGTTAACCCATTTAATAGTATCATTGTGTTTAATCCCGGAGATGGACTGGACTTAGATAACACGGTTGGTAACTTGAAGTCTGGAGAACTAAATAAGATTTCGGACATATTAGATGGGAGTAATAAGTATGTTCAAAAATGTTCTTTGAATGACATACTGTTCCTCGTAATGCTGATTTTGATAAAATCAACATCCGAACAACGAGAATCACGGTTTGAAAGTATGTCAGCCAGAAAAACCGTAAGCGCCATGGCATCAACTGCGGTATATGAACTGAAAATAGCAGAGGCAAAAAGTACCTATGAGAAGGAAAAAACAGCAGCTGAAATGAAGAAAATTATGGCGATAGTAAGTATGGTCTGTGGCGCTATATCATTTGTACTATCAGCACTAGGGCCTATTGTTCAAGCAGGGAATCAGATGGCTAAATCAATTTCAAATGTTCTAAAGGTTGTTTCTGAAGTGATATCTATCCTTGCTACCATAGCACAGGGAATTGTCGGGCTTTATCTTGCAGAAAAGGGAAAAAATGTTGCTTTCATAAGGGCTGAAATTGCTCAAACACAAACGTTTTTTGAAAATACTATGCAACAAATTCGAAATATGCAGGAAGCTTATAGTGCATCCCAGCGAAATATTGTTTCAAATTTGCAGACCATGCAAGAGATTTTAGAAAAGCAACAAAATACCCGCCTCAGCGTAGCAAGAAATATTTGATTAGTTCAGGAAAATCTGGCCTTTGGTTGGCCAAATATTGCATAATATTAACATTCTCACAACTATTGCATAAGTATATTACATTTTACACAATTGACAAAACTACCTTTTTTCTTAATTGTAAACTCATAGGGTAAAAATATGTCAACGTCGAATGTTAATTTATCAGTTTTTGGCTCCCATGAAGCACAAGCAGCAGTCTTGGAACATGGCGTCCTCGAAGGCCAAGGAGTGGACTTACACCCAAAATCAAAGTCCATGCTCGAACTTGCCTATGAAATGGATGACTGTCCAACAGACGCAGCAGTTATCCGGGATAAACTTACAAAGCGGGACATAAAAGACAAAAAGAAAGCGACGGAAAAAAGGAAAATTTTAGCTTTACGTATTAGTAAATTGGACAAAAATCATAATCCAGGGGCATACGAAGAGTATGAGCGCAAGTTTAACCGGCTAAAGCAACAGGTTATGTTGCAAAATCCACAGTTTAGGGAAGGTGAGAGTAACAGACAACTTACCTATGAGGGAGAACCTTTTTCTGACTACGTGTTGAGAGATCTTCCGATGGATTTTCCTGAAGTTACGGAGCAAGACAATGTTTTGGAATACTTACTTCAGATAGAAGACTTTGAGGCTACTTCCAATGAAGAAGAAATTTCTCAATGTGAAAAAATGATTAAAAGGTTGGCAGGGCAGCCGGATGCAAAATCACAACAGCGAATAGAGGAGTTTTCACAGAAAATACATTCTCTACGGGATCAAATCCAATCCTCAACATTTGCTAGGCAGTCAATTGGAGAAGCTTTGCAAAATTTAAGAAAAATTCATGGTCAAGAAATCAAAGATGGATACAATATTATTCCGAAGGCTGCAAGCTTACTTGGTGGTGCATTTGCCATAGGAGGGAAACAACTATCATCCGTTGACGTAGCAGCTATTTATAGGGATAACATTTTGGGTTGTGAAAACTTTTTGGAAGCCTTTTCTGTGATCATTAGCATATGCTACGATGACTCAACCAAACCTACCGTCGCATTGTCAGCGCAATGATTTGGACGGGGATAACATACGTCGATGGAAGAAAAAAATTCACAATCGAAAAAAACAAAGGATGAAGGAGTCAACGTAAAAGATTTCGACGCGACGGTCCATATGTTGCTCGAATTATTGGGTAGAGATATGGAATCGGCCAATCCGTCACGGGATAGGGATATGCTCGTGTCTATACGGGATGGGTTGTTTCGCGTGGAAGTAGCTGGTCAACTGTTCGAACACATAAAAGCATATCGGGCGTTGTTGATAAAATATTTTCCAGAGTGTGCAGTGGTTGAATTTAATAAAGAGCAGCATATTCACCTTGCAAAGGAATCCGCGAAATTATCGGTCCAAGCATTTACTGGGAAAATGCAGATACAAGAGTTTTTGCGAGGATTCGGGGTCGACATGGAAAATCCTCAAATGGCAATATTTGCCATAACACAATTTATTGAAATGATACGACAATTGCCGCTGAAGTTTTTTGTGGACCCTGATAATAGACTGCAGATAATTACCGCCATGCAACATGAATTGGACGAATTGATTGTTCTAGAAGAGGCCACACAAGAAGAAATAGTGGAAGGTGTAAACGATTAAAATTATGCAACTTAGCGAAGTATTACGAGAATTTGGAGCTCTGACTGGTTTTAAAACCCTTGAAACCAATGAAAATGGTGTTGTTCATATGACAATACATGGTATTGGCGATTTATTCATCGATGAAAAATATCGCGATGAATCGGGAGGCTGTGTATTTGTATATCTTGTGCGGGTGTATGATCGGGTAAACGGCAATGTGTACAGGCGAGCTTTATCATTGTGTGACTATGAGCCAAATGAGGAATTTTTGGTAAATCCTGTTTTACACGATGATCAAGCTCTCGGATTCGCGATTAAATGTCCGCTGATGACCTTTGATTTAAATGTTTTGCAAAAAGTTATTCATAAATTAGAAGATTTGCAAGATAGGCTTGATGGATCTCTGTCTGCATAGGAAAGTTTGACCAATGGATTCCGAAGAAAAAGATAAAAAGCCGACCAAAGATGCTGAAAAATACGCCATGGATTTCGGTATTGTAAATATATCGAAATTGTCTACAGAAGGACAACGGATGCACTTACCAGGGAGTGTGACCATTAATCCATGCGAAGGGAAAATAGAAGAAAAACTGAAAAAGGTTTTAGAGTTTAAGACTTTAAACAAATCAATGGTACAACTGTTACAACCATCCGTAACGGATAGAAGCATACTTACCCCCCAACAATTTAGGTTAAAAATCAACCAGGCATGCGAAATTTTTGCCGATGTCATAGAAAAAGAGGGAAAAAATTATCCATATATGGAACTCTTCGAGGACGTTATAGGCCTATTAAAAAATGAAGAAAAAAAATGTGAACTCCTCGACCAATATCGGCATATGTTACTAATGGGATGATACCTATACTTAAAATGTGTTGATTTTTCTTTTTGGTATGCTAACATGCCTTGCTGAATCTAGGGTGTGAATAAAAGTCAGAAAGAGTTTCTTTTAATATTGGCGTATTTGTACATTTGTTATGGCAAATATGATGAAGCTTTGGTACTCCACAGAGGACTATATGAGTTTTTTCCGGAGGATATAGAAGTATTACTTGGCCTAAGTTTTTCACTATATTTTACAAGCCGTCCACTCGAAGCTATACAATGTCTAGAAAGACTTGATGGAGTTGAAATGATATCCAAACATCAAAAGTTATTCTTTTTGTTGAAAAGCCATGTGACTTGGAGTGTAGGCCGGGATAGTGAAGCACGAGATAACCTCATTTATTATCTCGGATTAGAGGAAAAAGAAATTCGAGAACAAGAAGCCAATGTCGGCAAAGGAGCAGAGGAGTATTTATTGTGAATGCAAAAGGTGGAGTATTGAAGTTATCGAGGTTCAATGACGTTATTTTGGCCTTCTTGGTCATGATGATCATAGCGCTAATGATCATCCCGATCCCCACGTGGTTGCTCGACATATTACTTGCCTTTAATCTTACCATATCCGTACTGTTGCTCATGCTGTCGATGTACATCCCACGAACATTGGACCTTTCTACCTTTCCAAGTATATTGCTGTTTACTACATTGTTCAGACTATCCCTCAACATTACTACCACAAGGCAAATTTTGATACATGCCAATGCCGGAGAAATTATTTATACATTTGGAAATTTCGTCGTTGCTGGAAATTTCGTTGTCGGTGCAGTTATATTTTTAATTCTGCTGATTGTACAATTTGTCGTCATCACTAAAGGTGCCGAACGTGTTTCCGAGGTCGCTGCTAGATTTACCCTTGATGCTATGCCGGGCAAACAGATGAGTATTGACGCTGATCTGCGGGCTGGTGCCATTGACAATGATACGGCAAAGTTTAAACGAGATGAACTCGGTCGCGAAAACCAATTATATGGAGCCCTTGATGGAGCGATGAAATTTGTAAAAGGAGATGCCATTGCCGGTTTGATCATAACAACGATTAATATCATAGCAGGACTTATCATAGGCATTACCCAGAAGGGAATGGATGCGAGTAAGGCATTGAAGACTTACTCAATTTTGACAATCGGAGATGGTTTAGTGTCTCAGATTCCCGCCCTTTTGATTGCGATAACATCCGGTGTTATTGTTACCCGTGTTGCTTCTGACGCATCCACTGCCCTAGGTCAAGATATTGGAAAACAAGTATTTGCTCAACCGAAAGCGTTGCTCATTGCCGGTGCGATGGTTGTCCTTATGATGCTAATTCCAGGGTTTCCAAAGATTCCATTTGCAATACTAGGAGTAATGCTATTTCTCGGAGGTCGAAAAATGTCCAAGCCTGCACGGACAGCGACACCTACAATTTCTCGGACTGGGGCAGGATTACCATCCGACGCCACTCCGAAAGCATCGCAGGCGAAACAAGATGATGGTGAATTTTCTGTCACAGTACCATTGTTATTGGATGTGGCAACGGTCATAGAGCAATCCGTTGAGCCTGATCTTCTAAACGATCAGCTGATTCAGGTTCGCCAAGCTCTATACTATGACCTTGGGGTACCATTCCCCGGTATCCACCTTCGATTTAACGAAAACTTGAGCGATGGCATGTACCAAATTCTGCTCCAGGAGGTACCCGTATCCCAGGGGAAAATATTACCCGGCCATGTCCTTGTTCGGGAGACAAAGGAAAGCTTGGGAATTTTAAACATACAATTCAAGGAAGAAAAACCTTTCTTGCCAAACATGCCATCGCTGTGGGTGGAAAATACATTGATTCCACAGCTTGAGCGAGCAAATATTCAATACATGAAGACTCCACAGATATTTACCTATCACCTATCATTCATTCTCAAAAAATATGCATCGGAATTCCTAGGTTTGCAAGAAACACGGTTTTTGTTGGAAAATATGGAAAAATTATTTCCTGAACTTGTCAGGGAAGTTCAAAGGGTATTGCCCGTTCAAAAGATTTCTGAGGTGTTGCAACGTTTGATACAGGAGGAAATTTCCATTAGAAATTTGCGACTGATCATGCAGTGTTTGATTGAGTGGGGACAGAAAGAAAAAGAACCTATCCTATTGACGGACTATGTTCGTACAACTCTGAAGCGCTACATCAGCTATAAATATTCTGGTGGACAAAACATTTTGGCGGTTTATTTGCTTGATCCTGCCGTTGAAGACGTCGTTAGAAAGGCTATCCGTCAGACATCTGCGGGAAGCTATCTCGCCCTTGATCCCGAAGTGGCCAAAAAGCTTGTCCATGCAATCAAAGAAGAGGTCGGAGATTTCACCAACGAAACGAATCGTCCAGTGCTTCTCACATCGATGGACATTCGTCGCTACGTTCGCAAATTGATAGAGCTTGAACTCTATGAATTGCCAGTTTTGTCTCACCAAGAGTTAACAGAAGAAATAACAATTCAACCACTTGGGAAAATTGCCATGCCTAGGTAAAAATAACTGTCAAAAAGCAGCAATTTTACTTAAAAAGATTTTTCAGGAAGGAAATAATTTTTTGGCGAAAGGATGGGCGATGGGCTGTTTGTTTAGATTGCTTAGGCGTACTCCGGTTGGAGCCATGGGGCACTTTGGGGGTGGCCAAAAATTTTTGCCCATTTATGGATGAAACAAACTTTGAAGCGGATGAAACCGGGTCGTTTATCAATCCATCGGGATTACATCTTATAATACCACAAATTTCATCGAAGTGTAGGATACATATTTGATATGTCCTCTTTTTGTAATTGTCTAAGCATGATTTGACACAGGGAACAATGGTATTTGAAGCGACGTGTGTGTTCGGAATTTTTCTATTGCAGTTGTGAGTAGATACGGCAAACAGCTGTCTTTGGAGATTATAAATACTACAGGCATGGGTCGTTGGCTCGCCATCAATTACCACTGGCAACATGTTATGACGTTTGGAGATTATCTCATTGTTTGCAAATAGTGGTTCATTAAAGTCAAATAGGTACGGAAAATTGTTGAAATGAGAATCCAAGTACTGGAAAAATGTATCCGTTGGAACGTTTACCCATCTGCCATGTTTAGGATCGGCTTCGCCACTGGCAATTTCCCAGTATTGGAAAATGGAATGGCCATTTAGCAAAAATATAGCATCGAACAATGTTTGCCCGTTGAAAAACAGGTTTTCGAAAAATTCATAATGGTTGTTTTTTAGAAAAGCAATTCTGTAGGGAATTTTTGTCGATTTTAGGCCTTTCCTACACATATCACTCGGGGGAAATCCTGCAAAAACCGTAGCCTTGGAAATATCATTGATGAAAAACATTTTTTGATTTTTCCAAACATCTGCGCTCAAATTTTCACATAAAAGATCACAATCTCCACAGAGAAAAATACCAGCTTCATTGGCAAAACTTTTGATCAGTTTTAGCTGTTTATAGGCAAAAAATTGCAATATTTTATGGGATAATATCCTATCGGGAAGTTGTTTCTTTACTATATCTGCTATCCTGCGATTGTACACTTTGAGAATATCTGGCCATTGGGAAAAATCGTGGGTACCAATTTGATCAGACAGTGCACAATATAAGGAATACTCTTCGATCCAATAGTTATTCTTGTCACAAAAAGTCGTAAATTCTGTCCGCAAAGTTTGAGTGTTATGTCTATCAAAAAAATCCATTATGCGGCTAATGGTTTCTTTGGCTAGAAAAGTTTCCCCTAAAACGGCAGGAGATAAAATATTTTCATCAATTGCGAACGATGAAATGGTTTTTTCATTCCTACGAGCAAAGATGCTTCCGATGTTCAGAAATTTTATCCCGCATCCGTTAAAAAATTTCATCAAACTCTTTATGGCATTTTTCGTTTTGAACAACTGCATGTTATTCAACATGTCTAATCTGACACCGAAAGCATTGGATCGCCCATTGAAAGAGTTGACAAATTTCGTCCTTACATCTGACACATTCCCAAGGATACTAAACAAATGCCACTTGTAAAGTCGCCGATAACCGCCCTGGAACAAAATCTTAGCAGTGGCAGGAATTTTATTTCTTGATAGGGATAGTTTTCCTTTTCATCAAAATCCCTCGCATTGGGCCGTTGTTCATCATTTTCAGCGCTGTTCGGATGTTCTCTTCCGTGCAATGATACAATACCTTCACTTCAGAATCCCCGTTGACACTATCGACGGTACAAATGATCCCGACGATTCCGGCGCCGCCATTATCCCCAATAAAGATGTCGATTCCTTCCCCATCCTGCGATTGCGTGTTGTTGATGAATCCATAGTCTATGGGGTAAATCAAATCCGGGAAACGTGGATGAGATGTACCTTTTGGGCGGTCAACCGTGATCCCGTATTTATGAATTAACCCTTCAAACGTTTCAAAAAATGCACCGTCATCGCCTGTCCCTTTTGCCTCTTGGTCGCCAACACTACAGCGAGGGAAAATTCCCATAATTTTACCTCTTGGAAAATTGGAATCGTTTTCTTGCCCCTGGCTGTCCAGGTTTTTTCCGTTCCCTAACTCGACTATCGCAGGTAAGTAGACCTTCTTTTTTCAACACCGTTCTTAGCTCGGCATTCATTTTCTCAAGAGCTCGGGAAAGCCCCAACGATATTGCTCCCACCTGACCAACTATTCCTCCACCTGAGGTTTTCACACTAACATCAATCCTATCAACGTTGTCAGTCAACACCAGTGGGGCAAAAAGTTGCCGTTCCGCACTGTCCAGGGGACAAAATTCAGCAACACCCTTGCCATTTATGTCAAACTTTCCCGTTCCTTCGCAAATTTTAACACATGCGACGGCGCATTTCCTCCGCCCTGTACCGCAATATGTATTCGTTTTTCTAGATACCATTTTATAAAATCTTTTTATCCATTAACATCAATGACAACCGGTTGTTGGGACGCGTGCAAATGATTCTCTCCCTTGTACACCTTCAACTTGGTTATTAATTTTCTCGAAAGTTTATTTTTCGGCAACATTCCCCTTACGGCGTGCTCTATCAAAAATTCAGGTCTTTTTTCCCTCATGCGGGAAATAGGGACATACTTTTCTCCCCCTTGGTATCCCGAATAAAACATGTATTCCTTGGCATCATTCTTATTGCCAGTCAGTTTAACTTTCTCAGCGTTAATAACAATTACAAAGTCTCCCGTATCCATGTGTGGAGTGTACATGGGCTTGTTACGCCCCCGCAGAACGTTAGCAATTTTGACGGCTAGGCGACCCAAGACCTTCCCTTTGGCATCAAATAAAAACCACTGCTTATGCTCGATATCCTTCGCCGTCGCTAAAGTTGTACTCATAGTAATGAAGTACAAGCTAAGCCCGACTTGGACTTTGTCAAATAGTTTTTGTAATTTTCTTGCACTATTTCAACGCTTGTCGTTTTATGTGACCGCTGTGAAGGGAAGCACCGTGGAGTGCCATGGTTGGCCATGACAAACGAGCAATCCTCAGGCGAAAACTTCTCCCGTTTTCATTCTTTCCCTACGCCGTTGTTTCGTTTCATTTTTTAGAAAGACTACTCCTAGGGTAAGCAAATTTGGCTAACCTTTCCAGCTAATCCCTATGAGACAATTTG
>JAITBI010000018.1 GCA_031283685.1 Puniceicoccales bacterium
CCTCTCCATTTTTCTCCACAATTCATCTGATATGTCGTGCCTTCCGTGTGCTTTTGAGTCCATGCTCCATGCTTTTGCACTTCTTTTTCATTTTGTTAATGTTTTATTTGACGACACGCAGAATAACGAATAATTTATAGGCAACTAACCAAATGAAATACATTGCCTTTTAAGCATTGAAAAACGTTTTTTTTCGAAAACATTGAATTCATTAACGGTACAAAATGTCAACCCAAGATATTATAAGAAAGATTGAATCATTTGGTAGTCCATCCTCCGCAAGGCAATGTGAAAGGTTTTTTCAAGTTGGCCCTAACCAGTATGGATATGGCGATAAGTTTTGCGGCACGAATGTTCCAGACCTGCGAAAGATTGCAAAAAAATATTCCCATATTTCATTTATAGAAATTGAAAAATTACTGCAAAATTCGCTGCATGAAGTACGCTTTGTGTCTCTCATTTTACTAATTGAAAAATTTAAAACAGCTCCAGAAGAAGTGATTCGTATTTACCTCACCAACACGCAATTTATAAATAACTGGGACCTGGTAGATGTTGCTGCGTACAAAATTTGCGGAACGTATTGTCAGAAAAACGATGGTACGGATATTATTTGGAAACTGGCACAGTCTGACAATTTATGGGAAAACCGGATTGCCATAGTATCCTCATTTGCGTTCATTAAAAATAACCAATTGCAATTGACAATGGACCTGTGCAAACATTTTCTCAACCACCCACACCATCTTATTCACAAAGCTTGTGGCTGGATGTTGCGGGAAGTGGGGAAGAGAAATACTAATTTGCTCCTAGATTTTATTAAATCCCACAAACTGCCAGGAGTTATGAAGTCCTACGCACTGGAAATTGTTCGGAAATCTATTTAAAAATTTACACAACATTAACAAAACCTCCAATGGCGCCTTGACTTTACAAACCGTTTACACAGTTTGTGTTTCCTAACATGTGGAACGTAAAAAAAATGAAGGTTGGCTGTGCGAGCATGTGGTGTACCCTGTTGTTACTAATTTGTCCCATGATAATGGCAGCGGTAGGGGATACACCTTCCACCGTCGAAACACAGAATGTAACACAAAACATAACTTATTGTGAAAAAACTAATGATGTTATTCCCGTGGTCCTCTCAGCGGATAATAATTATGGGCCCCAAATGTACATAACGATGTTGTCGATATTGAAAAATTCAAACGTCGATACACGCTATGATTTTTATTTACTAGTTTCTCCAAATTTCGAGAAAAGGTATAAATATTTCATCCTTGAGCTAGGGGACCAATATGGGTGTAAAATTAATTTCATAGACATGGGGTCAGCATTTGCTGACTCGCCATTGGGAAGTGGTTGGCCAGCTCCTACCTATTATCGGCTGTTAATTCCAGGTTTGCTGCCAAATTGCAAAAAGTGCCTATATCTCGACACTGACATAATCGTCAGGCATGACCTAGCGGAACTGTTTAATACGGATCTTAAGGATTGTTACATCGCCGGAAGTGATAGGTACGCCGTAATAGACGAGTTCGAATATCTATCGTCCATAAATTTGGATAGTACAAAGTATTATGTAAATGCCGGAGTTTTGGTCATGAATCTTGATCTAATGCGTAGAGATAATTTGCAGGAAAAACTCGTATCAACGGTAAAACATGGCGTTGATGGGAAAAAGGCTTTTATGTGGCCCGACCAAGATGCACTCAATATTATATGCCGTGGTAGAATGAAAATTTTAGATTTAAAATTTAATGTTTCTCCTGGAATACTTGATGTAATTCTAAATGCCGGAGATTTTCTATCAAAGATGAAAGAATTCTATGGGGAAAAACAGTTCGGTGAGGCTTGCAACGATCCCCTCATCTTACATTTTGCAGGAAGAAAGCCATGGGAAACTCACGTGTCAACGCTTGATTATAGGTGGTGGGAAATATGCCGCCTAAGCCCATTCTACGAAGAAATGCTCTATAAATATACTGCATCTATGGTAATGGCCGATATTGACGCCAAAATTGATGCTGTACGCAGAGAATGTAACCGTAATTGCACCCCTGGCTATAACAAATGCAACTACTACAGGTGCATTATTCTCTCCAAATTAACATTTGGTAAAAAGAAAGCTCACTATCAACATAAATGCGAAGAAATAAAAAAAGTATTGGGAATTCACTAGAAATATCTTAGGTAGTTTCTGCTTCTATGAAAAATTACCTTGAACTCTTGAATCAAGTATTAACAAATGGAGAAAAACGAACTGATAGGACTGGAATTGGGACCATTGGATTATTCGGAGCCCAACTGCGATTTAACCTAACAGATACTTTTCCCGTTATTACGACAAAGTTTGTAAACTTGAAAGCAGTAATCTATGAGCTTCTGTGGTTCATCGGTGGCAATACCAACATCAAATACTTGCAAGATAATGGTGTAAACATTTGGAACGAATGGGCCGATGAAAATGGAAATTTAGGACGTGTCTATGGGGCTCAGTGGAGAACATGGCAAGCTCCTGATGGACAGATAATAGATCAACTGGCCAACACCATAGAACACATAAAAAAGGATCCATTTAGTCGCAGACATATTGTATCGGCTTGGAATCCAGGAGAAATAGACAAAATGGCTTTGCCTCCATGCCACGCATTTTTTCAGTTTTACGTATCATCCGATGGAGGGTTAAGCTGTCAATTATACCAACGAAGCGCTGATATGTTCCTGGGAGTACCTTTCAATATTTCCTCATATTCCCTTTTAACCATAATGGTTGCCCATGTCTGCAATCTTCACCCCAAAGAATTTGTACATACGTTTGGAGATTTGCATATTTATACGAATCACCTGGAACAAGTAAAAGAGCAACTGTCCCGCAAACCGCTATTCCTGCCAACCTTAAAATTAAACCGACAAGTTTCCTCCATCGATGGTTTCAAATACGAGGATTTTGAAATTGTGGGATATGAACATGGTCCAGCCATAAAAGCTCCCATTGCAATATGATGAACATATCGACAGACCTATGCGATATTCTATTGCAAAAGTTAGATATTCGGGCGATTGCGGCGATGGCAGCCAATGGCATTATCGGAAATAATAATTCCATTCCCTGGGACATTCCAGAAGAAATGGCATTTTTCCGTAGAATGACACAAAATGCATCGGCACTAATGGGACGTAAAACTTTTGAATCCATTGGCCATCCCCTTCCGAATCGACAAAATATTGTAATGACAAAGGATGAGGCTTGGCACTACGATACCGTTATTACAATCCAAAAATTGGATCAACTGCTGGAGCTTGACATTAAGGAGCCCCTTTGGGTATGCGGCGGTGCAATGATCTATGAAATGTTGTTTCCGGCATGCCGAGAACTATACTTGAGCACAGTTTTTGGAGAATTTGACGGCGATACCAAAATGCCTCCCTTTGGAGACATATTCGTAATAAATGAAACGATTTTAACTTGCCCAACATTCAAAGTTGACCATTATGTGACTAGACGACATGCGAATATTGAGAAGAATCCGCTATCTTTGTAAAAAGATTTTAAGAAAATTTTACAGGTTAATGAACCATGTGGAAATATTCGCAACGGATGTGTTGTATGACAGAAAAAAATCATTGGGCATCACGTGTGCCGCCCTAATACTGCTACCACTATCTTTTTTATTTTCCCTAATTGTAAAGTTGAGACATCTTTTATATGTAAAAAGAATTTTTACATCGGATGTTTTGGGATGTCCGGTCATAGTTGTTGGAAATTTGACGGTGGGAGGAACGGGGAAAACTCCAGTCGTGGAAAAAATTGCCCGTGAATTGAACGAACGGGGAAGAAAAGTAGCAATTCTTAGCCGTGGATACAAAAGTAAAAGTGAACCCAAATGGAGAACGTTTATCCGTTGGATAACCCACCGTGATGAACCACCACCCAAAGTTGTAAGCAATGGGAAATCGGTACTATTGGATTCTGCGGTAGCGGGGGATGAGCCATTCATGTTAGCCAAAAACCTACCTGGAGTTGTTGTTATCGTAGACAAAGACCGTGTCAAAGCAGGTCACTATGCAATTAACAAGTTCGGGGTTGACATAATAATTCTAGACGATGGTTTTCAATATTTTCCCTTGCGGGGCCATGTGAACCTTTTGCTAATCGATACAACCAATCCTTTTGGCAATAAACATTTGTTGCCCCGTGGAATTTTGCGAGAGCCAATTTCTCAAATAAAGAGGGCTTCATATGTTCTTTTAACCAAGTCGAATAATGTTTTCAATGATTCCATCACGGATATGCTAAAATTATACAATCCGGATGCTAAAATTATTGAGTGTGCCCACTTCTCGAGAAATTTGTCAACCATAAACAGCAAGGAAGTAAAACCGATCAATATTCTTATGGGACAAAAAATAATGGCATTTAGTGGAATCGCATCCCCCGATGGCTTTGAAAATTTTTTATTGCAGAATGGGGCCGAAATTGTTTACAAAAAACGATTTGTAGATCACCACAGGTTTTCCAAAAATGAACTGGAAAATATTTTTAACATCGCATGCACTAGAGAAGCTACATTGGCAATTACAACGGAAAAGGATGCTGTCAGGATTCCGAAGGATCTTTCATTTCCAATCCCAACCTATTTTTTAAAAATAGACATAGAGATCGTCTCCGGTGAAGAAATATTTGAAGAAGCAATTTCCAAATTCGACATGATCTCTTAAATTATTCGTGAAAACTAAATTTGTGGAAATAATCCAAAGGTTTAATGCCTATTTCTCTTTTTCTTTCAATTGTTTACAATAATCCAGCATCTTTCGATTCATATCATAGATTGCCTGCGATAATTCACTGGGCCAAATAACTGATACTTTTCTAATTGCTTCAACATTTTCTTCGGAAAATTTTCCTTCTTCATATGCTTTTTTAGCCGCTATTGGAAAATTTTTCAGCAATCCATCAACAAATTTTTCAGCATCGACTGATTTTAAATACTTTATTGCAACATCCAAATTTCCAATGGCTCCCTTTATTTCCTCCTTTAACTTAGTTTTGGAAATTTTACTAGAAAGCACTTCTTTGAAGAGCTCAAAGACCTTATTCATTTATTTTCCCCCGGTGTACATTGGAATGATTTTTGTAAAATATTTACCTTTGTCAAACATCAAGTCAAATTTCGGAAATACGGGGTCTATTTTTTAAAATTATTGGTTCGACGTTTGATGAATTGTACTTAAACCTAGGGGTCGAGAAATTGATAAACGATGATTGGAAGACTTTTTAGATTGTTTGCTGGGCATACCCATAAAAAATTCATCAAAAAATGCCAACCGATGATAGAAAAAATCAATGGATTGGAAGAAACCCATAAATTGTTACCCGATGATATCATTATTACAAAGTCGGAAGAGCTTAAACAAAGAGTAGGAGGAGGAGAATCCCTCGATGACATTTTACCGGAAGCATTTGCGTTGGTAAAAAATGCAGCCCGCCGCCTATGCGGGAAGGAAATCGAAGTGTGCGGCCATAAATTAATTTGGAATATGGTGCACTATGATGTGCAACTGCTGGGAGGGATTGCCCTGCACCAAGGGAAAATTTGTGAAATGGCAACGGGGGAAGGAAAAACATTGGTTGCAACATTGCCGCTGTATCTAAACGCCCTCATTGGAAAGAATTGTCAGTTAGTTACGGTAAATGATTACCTTGCTCGCCGAGATGCGGAATGGATGGGTTATCTCTATAAACTCCTTGGCATAACGGTTGGATGTTTGCAAAATGAGATGGATATTGAAGAACGTCAAAAAGCATACGGTTGTAACATAACCTACGGGACGGCATCGGAGTTTGGATTTGACTACTTGCGCGACAATGGCATAGCGACTTCTTCGGAAGAGCAAGTCCAGAGAGGACATCATTACTGCATTGTCGATGAAGTGGATTCCATCCTAATAGATGAAGCACGAACGCCACTGATAATTTCGGGGGCATCCCCCAAAGATGAAGGAAACGCACCCTATGTGGAGTTGAAGTCGTCGGTTTCCCATTTGGTCGAGTTGCAACAAAAATTATGCAATCGTCTAGCATCGGAGGCAAAAGCCATGCTAGATAATAGCGGAACGGATTATAATCGTGATGCTTATAAAAAACTTTGGCAAGTAAAGCTCGGCATGCCAAAAAATAAGCAGCTTTTACGCCTCATGGAAAATGGAACCTATCGAAAAAATTTCGACAAGTTCGACCTCGAGATGAATTCCGAATTGCTCAAAAGTGAAAGATATCAAGTCAAGGAAGAGTTGTATTATTGTCTGGATGAAAAAGATAATCAGTCGGATCTGACGGAACTTGGACGTACCAATTTAAGTGATGATGAAAACGCGTTTATTCTGCCAGACCTGCCATTAATATTTTCCGCCGTAGATGTGGACGATTCTCTATCTCCAGACCAAAAGGTAGAAAAGAAACGCCAAGCGGAGGAAAAATTTTCACAGAAAAGTATCAAAATTCACTGCCTAACCCAACTTTTGCGGGCATATTCTTTATTCAATAAAGATGAACAGTATACTATTTTGGATGACAAGGTTGTCATAATCGACGAAAATACTGGTCGAGCTATGCCAGGACGCCGTTGGAGCGATGGTTTACACCAAGCCATCGAAGCCAAAGAGGGTGTAAAAATCGAAAGAGAGTCCCGAACCTATGCTACCATTACAATGCAAAATTACTTTAGAATGTATGAAAAATTGGCTGGCATGACGGGTACCGCTGAAACGGAAGCCCAGGAATTTAACGACATTTATCATCGGTCCGTCGTGGTGATCCCACCGCATAAAAAGTGTATTCGCATAGATTTAAACGATGAGATCTATAAAACTCGTCGAGAAAAGTACAATGCTGTGGTCGAAGAAATTAAAACGGCCAATAAAAGTGGACAGCCTGTTTTGGTAGGGACGACATCCGTCGAAGCTTCGGAATTATTGAGCAAAATGTTGAAGCGGGAGATGATAAATCACAAGGTATTGAATGCCAAATATCACCAACAGGAGGCTGAAATCATTGCCCAAGCTGGCCAAAAAGGAGCTGTTACAATTGCTACTAACATGGCAGGACGTGGTACGGATATCAAATTGGGAGATGGCGTTCCAGAGTTGGGAGGACTGTTTGTGATCGGTACGGAAAGGCATGAATCCAGGCGAGTCGATCGACAGTTACGCGGCAGGTGTGCTCGCCAAGGGGATCCCGGGTGTTCGAAATTTTTCGTTTCCCTGGAAGATTCTTTAATGCGAATTTTTGCTTCGGCAGGTCCAATAGCCCGGTTACTACAGAATACCTTTAGGGAGGGGGAAGTGCTTGCTCACCCACTGTTGAACCGTTCCATTGAAACGGCCCAGAAAAAAGTCGAACAGCACTATTATTCCATCAGAAAACATCTGTTGCAGTATGACGATGTCCTCAATCAGCAAAGGAAAGTCATCTATTCTCTCAGAAATGATTCTTTAGCTGAAAATAATGTCCAAAACGTTATTTTCGACATCATAGGCAACGAATTGGAATTCAGGCTAGAACAATTGTTTGATAGCCCCACAGAAAATAAAGAGGACGATGATAGCTTTAAAACACTATTATCATGGGTAAATATTAACTTCCCTTTGAATTTAAAAGCATCAGATTTGGTGAATAAATCTCGGGATGAAATTTACGAATTGGTTTTATCTAAAATAAAAGACGCCTATGAAATAAAAAAATCTACCGATGATCCGGAATCTCTGAAATTTGTCGAAAGGGTAATTTTAATTCGTACAATTGATGGTAATTGGCAAAAACATTTGACAGAAATGGAAGCCCTGCGGAGTAGTGTTGGACTTCGCGGATATGGCCAGCGGGACCCAATAAATGAATATCGCACGGAGGCATTTGGATACTTTGACATAATGTTGAAACAGATAAATTCAGATGTTTGTGCCCAACTATTTCGGTCGGCAGGAAGCCCCCAAGCATTCAATAGAATGGTCAGTGAATTGCGTAAACATCTTGTAATGTCTGGAGGTACTTTGGAAAGTGTAAATGGCGAACAGCAACAATACGAAGGAAGTGCTCCTAGGGTAGTCATTAAATCAACTTCATTGCCTAAAATTAGCAGAAATGATCCTTGTCCCTGTGGAAGTGGGAAAAAATATAAAAAATGTTGCGGCCTAAAGTAGCAGTGGCGATGTCTGGTGGCGTTGATAGCGCAGTATCTGCACTGCGATTAAAAGATGCTGGGTTCCAAGTGCATGGCATTTTTATGCGTACATGGAATGCCGAAGATTCGGAAAACCCGATTGCGGATTGCCCGTGGAAAACGGATTTGACCGATGCGAGAAATGTTTGTGAAAAGCTCGGTATAACATTTGAAGTCATCAACATGATATCGCAGTACCGAACGTTGGTAGTGGAAGAACTAATAAATGGGTATCACAATGGAACTACGCCCAATCCAGATGTCCTATGCAATGCGCGGATAAAGTTCGGCGCACTCAAACGGTATGCTCACGTTCACGGTTTTGAAAAATTTGCAACCGGACATTATTGCAGGGTAGTGACAAATAAAAATAATACCGTCGACATTTTGGAAGGGGTTGATAAAAACAAAGATCAGTCGTACTTTCTCGCCCTACTTGCCCAGGAGCAAATACGAAACACACTATTCCCAGTAGGGGAATTGACAAAACCCGAAGTTCGCAAAATCGCGGAAAAAGCAAACTTGCCAAATTGCCAAAAAAAAGACAGCCAAGGGATCTGTTTCTTGGGTAAAGTAAAGATTCAAGATTTTCTATCCCACTACATTCAAGATAGGCCCGGCGATATCGTCAATATCAAAGGCGAAATTATTGGCAAACATCGAGGTTTATTTCGATTTACCATGGGCCAACGGCATGGTATCAATGTTCCATCAAACCTTGATTCTTCCCATTACGTCGTCGTTGGTAAAGATCTTGGGAAAAACCAATTGGTCATAGAAATTGAACGGCCAACGTCAAAATCCCTATTTAGGAATGAATTTTTTATCCACAGCCTAAACTTTACAAATGGCGGATTTGGAGATTGTAAAAACCTGTTAGCTCGTCCACGATACCGTGATCCTTCCCAAAAGATTGAAATTTTTCAAACGGGAACACACACAGCCCGTGTTATCTTTGAACAGCCACAGCGGGCAATAGCAAGTGGGCAAATCATAGCTTTTTATCGGGATGAAACCTTGCTCGGCGGTGGCATATTTGATTGAAATTTTTGATAATTATTGCGGGAATTGTTGAAGCTTCTGCACATTGATGTTTTTATTTGAATAGATGTTTTTCGATATTTCGCGTACCATAAATGAATGTCCTGATGTCATTCATGGCTTCAGGTGAATCCTCCAGTAGAAAATGCCCAGCCATTTGATAGCGCTTATATAAAGCGTTTGGTAGCACCTTTCCCCAAGCTTTTAAAACATCGAAATTGTAGCGAAAATCATCATCTGCCCAGAAAAATTTGATCTTTTTATTGCACAAGATAAACGCTTTTTCGCCTATTGCGTTCAAAATTTCCATGGATGGATGGTCAGGTAACCATGGAATGTCATCTATCCCAGCAGCAACAGCCACACGACTGGAAAGTTTTCTGTAGGGCCAAAGGAAACCGTTGATGACATTTCTGTCGAGAATGGAAAATGTTCCCAAGTGTAAACAAGCTCGTGTGAACAAATTAAAAAGTTTTGAACACAGAAATGTAAAAAGTGGAAATTTGAAAAATAAAATAACAGCAGGCAGCTTTGGTAGGGCAAAAACAGCGGAATTTAATATGGACATGCTGCTAATTCTCTCGGGCCAACGTTCCGCCATGGCCAAAGCTACCACAGCCCCAAAATCTTGCGCAACGATATGGAATTTTTTAAACTGTTTTACTTCGGCAAAGCAAATGGCGTCTTCTATGTGCGCCTTGATATCATACCTATAATTTTTTGGTTTATCGGATAATCCATATCCAACATGGTCAATCGCTATACACCTAAAGTCTGGACGTAGTAAAAGTATCAAATTTCTAAAGAAAAATGACCACGTTGGATGCCCATGCAAAAACAATACCGTTTCTCCGGAACCCTCCTCAACATAATGCATCGTTGATCCATTTCTCAATTTGACATAACGTTGCTGAAATGGGTAAATTTTTCTTAGAAAAGATGGCAATGGGTATTCCATCATGTCATTCTGGATGGAAAAAATCCTATCAAGTTTTCACAGATTTGCAATTCGAATTTTTATCCTTTTGGGTAAAATCTACGACCACTTTCAAAAATATTCCGTGAAAACATACCGAGGTTCGTCAATTCAAACCTAATCAATATCTATTGATAATCTTTGCTGGGTTCCTATAAAACAAAAACTACTTTACAACAAGATAGATTCTGGAAACATTACCGTTTTTCTTTTCTCGGATCAATTCATCAAATGTTTTCTGGTCGAATGGTAAAAAATTTCCTTTGTCCCATCCACTGCCCTTATCTTGCCGATATTTATATCCATTCACATATACCGGTTTAAGGTATACATTTTTACCTTCAAGGGAAAATTTTTTAAAAGATGGTAGAACAATGTTCAGGGGCATGTGCGTTTTAGGGTCGACATCCGCCCCATACCAGATATGGTATCCCATAACAAACATCTCATTATTTACTCCTGATGACAATAAACCCAAATCAATTTCGGAAGGTATCCAAACATTGGGATTTCCCAATCCAGCAAATTTTGGAGCATCGATGGTCTGAAAAATCAATTTCGCACCCGGAGTCTGGCTAGTACGCGGCACATATTGCTTGGGAATGAAATGCTTGGATGCCATTTTAGTAAAAGTTTCGTAATAGATGAGGCTTCGTTCTGTTCTTAATGCCTGAAAATCAGAAATTTCAAAAAATTTGCCACTCAGTGTCAAAATATTTATTGCTGATATTAGAAAAACACATGCAATCGATGCAGCTACAAGCATTTCAATCAATGTAAACCCTTTTCGTAAA
>JAITBI010000027.1 GCA_031283685.1 Puniceicoccales bacterium
CTTAGGTAACGTACACGCCGTCGTGGCGTTGTCAATGGCGGGCGCCCTTGTAGCTCAGCTGGCAGAGCGCATCCTTGGTAAGGATGAGGTCGGCAGTTCAAGTCTGCTCGGGGGCTCCAGAGTTTAAAATTTAAATTTTATATAAAAGTAAAAAAGGAAACAAAATGGCAAAAGAAACCTTCGAACGGAATAAGCCACACGTAAATGTTGGAACCATAGGGCACGTTGACCATGGAAAGTCAACGTTGACAACGGCTATATTAAAAGTGCAGTCGGACAAAAAGTTGGCTGAATTCAAGTCCTACGCTGACGTTACAAAGGGTGGAACGGTTCGTGATTCTACCAAAACTGTTACGATTGCCGTATCGCATGTCGAATATCAGACGGAGCTTCGTCACTATGCCCACGTCGACTGCCCAGGACATGCCGATTTTGTCAAGAATATGATTACTGGAGCCGCCCAAATGGATGGAGCGATTTTGGTTGTTAGTGCCTACGACGGCCCCATGCCTCAAACCCGTGAACACATATTGCTTGCCCGCCAAGTAGGAGTTCCAAACCTGGTCGTGTTTTTAAATAAAGTGGACCTTTTGGATGATCCGGAATTGCTTGATCTAGTCGAAATGGAAGTTCGTGAACTTTTGAATAAATATGAATATCCTGGCGATAAGGTCACCATTATTCGTGGATCTGCTCTGGCAGCGCTTGAAGGTAAACCGGAAGGAGTTAAGGCCATTGGTGAGTTGCTAAATGCAATTGACAATGATATTCCAGAGCCCGTCAGGAACGTAGACATGCCATTTTTAATGGCCATTGAAGATGTTTTCTCAATTACGGGAAGGGGAACCGTCGCAACAGGTCGTATCGAACGTGGAACTATCAGAGTCGGAGAGGAAATCGAAATCGTTGGATTACGCAATACGGTAAGAACCACATGCACTGGAATTGAAATGTTTCGCAAACTGTTAGATAAAGGGCAGGCCGGTGACAATGTTGGAATACTTCTGCGCGGTATTGACAAAGATGGTGTCGAACGGGGTCAGGTATTGGCCAAGATTGGGTCAATCCACCCGCATACAAAAGCAAAGGCTGAAATATATGTCTTAACCAAAGATGAAGGGGGGCGCCATACTCCGTTCTTCAATGGATACCGTCCTCAGTTTTACTTTGGAACAGCCGATGTTACGGGTATTGTTAATTTGCCGGAAGGTAGGGAGATGGTAATGCCAGGAGATAATTTAGGCATAGAATTGCTTCTACAGAAACAAATAGCAATGGAAAAAGGACAACGTTTTGCTATCCGCGAAGGGGGTCGTACCATAGGGGCAGGACGCATCACAGAGGTAGTAGCCTGACAATATTTGAGAAAAGCCCGTATGCTACCTTGTCGTTTGAAAAAGAAATATGGTTAGTTAATTGTTTGAAATCAAAGGAGAATAGTTCAATTGGTAGAGCAACGGTCTCCAAAACCGTAAGTTGGGGGTTCGAGTCCCTCTTCTCCTGCCAAGGCTTTTCCTATAAAAAAGATGATATATGCTAGGGAAGACGAAACGTTTTTTTGCTGAAACACTGGACGAGCTCAAAAGGGCAGCCTGGCCTGTGAAAAAGGAATTGGGGAAATCTACCATCGTTGTCATAGTTGGCATGCTTTTGATTAGCTTTTATGTAAGTATAATAGATTTTTCACTATTTAATGTCGTAGATTTTATGATCAAATGCATTAGAGGTTAGAATAGAATGGATGATGAGACATTAGAAGAGCTTGAGACTGTGTTCGACGAAAAGATGTTGCTGCCAAAATGGTTCGTTTTGCAAACATTATCAAACCAGGAAAGTAAAGTTAAGGATGCCATCCATATTCTCGAAAAGGAGCATAATTTTGAAGATATTATCCAGGAAGTATTAGTTCCGACTGAAAAAGTTACAGAAATAAAAAATGGTAAAAAGTATTCCCGCGTGAGAAAATTTTATCCAGGCTATGTTTTTATTAAGATGAAAATGTATGACCCCAATGGCAAGTTTCTCGAAGAGCCATTTTCTCTTGTAAAAAATGTTCCAGGGGTTGTTAGATTTGTAGGAGATCGAAATCCCGTTGCATTGAAACAAGATGAAATTGACAACATTTTGGCAAAGGTTGAAGCCGCTAGCGGACAAAGCATTCCGAAGGTTGCCTATGACCTGGGCGAAATTGTAAAAATTAATGATGGTCCATTTTTAAACTTGACAGGAACAATAGAAGGTATTGATACGGAAGAGGGTCGGCTACGCGTAAATGTTTCGATGTTTGGTCGTTCGACTCCAGTCGATTTAGAATTTTGGCAAGTTAGACGGTGTGCTGACGGGGAAAATTAGAGTTTTTAGGAGTAAAAGATGGCAAAGAAGGTTATCAAAGAGATAAAGTTGCAGTTGCCCGCCGGCGCTGCAAATCCTGCGCCTCCGGTTGGCCCAGCATTGGGAGCAGCCGGAATAAACATCATGGGTTTTTGCAAAGAATTTAATGCCAAGACAAAGGAGCAAAATGGAATGATTTTACCGGTGGTCATATCGGTTTATGCAGATAAAACATTCAGTTTTATTCTTAAATCTCCACCTGCTGCGGTCTTGCTCAAAAAAGCCGCTGGCATAGAAAAAGCATCAGGAGTTCCAAATCGCGACAAAGTCGGAAAGGTTACAATGGCCCAGATTATGGAAATTGCTAATATTAAAAAGGAAGATTTGAATGCCAATTCGATTGAGCAGGCGGCTAAAATAATTGAAGGAACGGCAAGAAGCATGGGAATTGAGGTCCTCAAATAATAAAGTTTATGAAAAAATCAAGCAAACGATATACTAAAGCGCTGGAAGTTTCCGACTTGGAGAGTGGATATTCCGTATCGGAAGCCATTGAATTGCTACAGAAAATGCCAAAAACAAAGTTTGATGAAACCGTTGTATTGTCTGTCCACCTGGGGGTAGATCCAAAACAAAGTGATCAAATGGTTCGCGGGACTGTTTCATTGCCACACGGTAGTGGTCGGAGAGTAAAGGTGTTAGCGTTTACCGATGACCCGGCAGGTGCGTTAGCTGCGGGGGCTGACGAAGCAGGGCTACACGATATTTTACAAAAAATCAATGACGGCTGGTTGGATTTCGATGTGGCCGTTGCAACAACGTCGGCCATGAAAGAGGTCCGTTCAGCTGCTAGGATTTTGGGTCCACGGGGTTTAATGCCCAACCCCAAGACCGGTACCGTTTCTGACGATTTGCCTTCTGCGATTCAAGCGGTGAAAGCTGGTCGGGTAGAATTTAAGATGGATAAAACTGCTAATTTGGCAATTGTGGTAGGCAAACGATCATTTGATGGGTCAAAATTAATGGAAAATTGCGACGTAGCCATAGATGTTCTGTCGAAGATGCGTCCGGTAGATTTTCGCGGCAAATTTGTAGAATCGATGACAATAGCGGGAACTATGACGCCTGGCATTAGATTGTCACAGAAAATATTTGGAAAGTTTTAAGGGAAAAATGAGAAACGAAAAGAAACTTTTGGTTGGAGAGATAGGGAAGCACCTTGACAAGTCGAGCTATGTATTTTTTACGGACTTTCGTGGCGTAACGGTTTCCGATGTTTCCAATTTGCGCCAAAAATTACGGCCGGAACAGGGCGAATTTCACGTTGTAAAAAAGTCCCTACTGAAAAAAGCAACGGAGGAGAGGTCATTACCGATGCCGACAAGCGGCTTCGAAGGCCAAATAGCCCTCGTCGTTGGCGGGAAAAATCCTGCTGGAATAGCGAAATTGTTAAAGGAGTTTCACAAAAATAGTAAGGAGGAAAAATTGGCGATGCGAGGTGGTTTGCTTGGCAGCAAGCTGCTTAGTTTACAAGATATAAGCATGTTGGCAGAACTTCCCGGAATGGATATTTTGCGTGCCCAATTTTTGGCACTGTTGAATACTCCAGTAACAAAATTGGTACGGACGATGGACGCTGTGCCACAGGGAATATTAAATGTGTTGCAGGCCAAAGCAAGATTATAGAATTTTTCAAAAAAATGAAACTTTGCTAGGAAAAGTGTTTCTTAAATGGCGTTTGGTGATGCCGCTAGCGAAATTTCGAAAGGAAAGAAAATGGCAAGTATAACAAAAGAACAGGTAATAGATTGGTTAAGTGAACAGTCGGTATTGGAGATCGCTTCTTTAGTTAAAGACTTGGAGGCTAAATGGGGTGTCAGTGCAGCAGCACCGGTAGCAGCGGTAGCAACCGTTGCAGCTACAGCTTCAGCGGATTCATCCACTGCGGAAGAGAAAACTGAGTTCGAAGTTGTGCTAAAATCAGCAGGCGATAAAAAGATTGAGGTCATCAAAGCTGTCCGTGAAGTCGCAGGACTTGGACTAAAGGAGGCTAAAGATCTTGTCGAAGGAGCTCCGAAGACCGTAAAAGAGGCGGTTTCAAAGGCCGATGCAGAGGAAATGAAGAAAAAATTAGAAGCTGCCGGAGCAACCGTTGAGCTGAAGTAGTTTTTTCCATGTGATTATTTTCAATCATATGATCTTTTTTGGGAAAAAGCTGTGGTCTTTTTTATTGTATTTGGTATAGGTACAGTAAAGGAGGCTATGGTTGAATAGTTTATATAAAAATTTTGAGCGAATCATTACATCCTATGATGGACAAAAATCACGTTAGTTTCGGAAGTTTAAAAGAAGTAATAACTCCACCTTATCTTATTGAAGCACAGATAAATTCATTTAAAGAATTTTTACAGGCTGATGTGGAAGCGAAGGATCGGCAAGATGTTGGTTTAGAAGCAGTTTTCAGGCGAACATTTCCCATCGAAAGCTATGATGGAACGGCCTCGTTGAATTATGTGTCCTATAGGGTCGCTCCAGCCAAATACTCGGAAGATTTCTGCATCAAGGAAAGTCGAACTTACGCTGCTCCATTGTTTTTGCGCCTAAAGCTTTCCACAGGTGAGGATTCGAGGGAAGAAGAAATCTACTTGGGTGAAATTCCGCTCATGAGCGAACGTGGTTCGTTTGTGATTAGTGGGACAGAACGTGTTGTTGTCAGTCAGCTACACCGGTCTCCGGGCATTTGCTTCGAAGTCTCCACTCATGCGACGGGGAAATTGTTACATGCATTCCGTATAATGCCTGATCGCGGAACCTGGATAGAGGTACAAAATGATCAGAATGACCTTTTGTATGTCTATTTGGATAGGCGTCGTAGACGCCGCCGATTCCTCCTGACGACTCTGCTGCGTGCGTTTGGTTATGGTTCGGACCGGGAAATATTGTCGGTTTTTTACAAACTCCAAGAGGTTAGCGTAGATCGGTTAATCAAAGAAGAGTTTTTGGTCGATATCGTTCTAACGGATGATGTAATAGACGTGGAACATGGCATCGTTTTAGCACGAGCCTACGAACCTTTGGGCAAAGGAACGCTAAGGAGTTTTATCGAAGCTGGCATTACCACCATCTCGGTCGTAAATGTTTCAGAAGATGGCGGGCTAATGATTCGGAGCCTGAAAAAGGATACGACGCGAAACGAAGAAGAGGCACTCTATGAAATTTACAGACATTTTAGGCCTGGCGAACCTCTAAATTTACAAAACGCACAAGCGTTTTTTGTTCGCAGTTTCAAGGATAGTAAACGCTACGATCTCAGCAAGATTGGAAGGTTCAAAATCAATAGTAAACTGGGATTGCATAAAGATTTAAATGATACCCTGGTGGGCGTAGACGACATTGTGGCGGCAACAAAGTATCTGTGTTTACTTCGAGCCGGTGAAGGCGGTTCCATCGATGACATCGATAGTTTGGGCAGCAGAAGAATTCGAGGAGTCGGTGAACTCTTGGTTAATCAATGTCGCATTGGGTTAGCTCGTATGGAAAGGGTCATACGGGAAAAAATGTCGCTGCTAAATCAAAGCGTTGATATACTTTCAGCGCAAAAATTAATCAACGGGAAAATGCTAATGTCCGTCATTAGGGACTTTTTTGCACGGAGTCAATTATCTCAGTTTATGGATCAGATAAATCCACTATCCGAACTCACCCATAAAAGGAGACTGTCTGCCATTGGTCCAAGTGGTTTGAATCGGGATCGTGCTGGCATGGAAGTCAGAGATGTACACGCATCACACTACGGCAGAATTTGTCCAATTGAAACACCGGAAGGTCCAAACATCGGTTTAATCAACTCTTTGAGCACCTATGCGCGTATAAACGATTTCGGTTTCATTGAAACCCCGTACCGCGTGGTAAATAATGGTCATGTTTCCTCCGATGTTGTCTACCTATCTGCGGATAAGGAAGAAAATAAATTGATCGCTCAGGCAAATTCTGACATCGACGAAAATGGCAATTTGACCGGGAAAATTACCGTGAGGAAATCGAGTGAGATTCTGGAGGTTGACCCGAAGGATGTCGACCTAATGGATGTTTCTCCAAAGCAGGTAATTTCCATTGCGGCCGGACTGATTCCGTTCCTTGAACATGACGATACCAGCCGTGCCCTCATGGGGGCTAACATGCAACGCCAGGGAGTACCATTGTTAATAACGGAAGCACCTCTAGTTGGAACCGGGATCGAGAAAAAATTAGCCTGTGATTCTGGACATGTGATTTTAGCAAAATCCGACGGTATTGTCGCCTCCATCGACGGAACAAGGATTATCGTAACCAAAGATGGGGAACTGCCGAACAATTTTAATGAATCCGATGTCTCCCATGGAAAAAATATTCAAATCTATCATTTGCGTAAATATTGGAGATCTAACGCCTCCACATGCTTCAATCAAAAGCCGGTGGTAAGTAAAAACCAAAAGGTGCAAGAAGGTGATATTTTAGCAGATGGGGCGGCGACTGATAATGGTATTTTGGCCCTAGGGAAGAACGTTCTTGTAGCATTTATGCCATGGAATGGGTATAACTTTGAAGATGCGGTAATTTTAAACGAACGCATGATTCGGGATGATGTTTTTACATCGATTCACATAGAAGAGTATGAAGTATCTGCCCGCGATACGAAGCTCGGTCCTGAAGAAATAACAAGGGATATTCCAAACGTTGGGGATGAAGCATTGAAAAATCTAAGCAGGAATGGCATCATTAAGATCGGGGCTGAAGTAAAACCAGGAGATATTCTGGTTGGGAAAATTACACCAAAAACGGAAACAGATTTGGCCCCGGAGGAAAAACTTCTGCGGGCTATTTTTGGTGAAAAAGCAGCTGACGTTAAGGATTCGTCACTGTTGGCACCTGCAGGATGCTATGGAACTGTTATGGATGTGAAAATTTCTAGCAGGATAGACAATGAACGGGAAGATATTTCCGAAATAGAGTGCAAACGAAGAGTTAAAAAGACTAACGAGGAATTTCGTGCCCAGGCAGATATGATCCGGGATGACCTAACAGAAGCATTTTCTAGTATTTTATTGGGAGAAAAAATTCCATTGGATATTATAGATAGCGATAGTGGAGAAGTGATTTTGCCAGCTAATAGAAAAATCACAAAAACATTGTTGCGCAGATTAGCAGCTTGTGGAAACAATGTTAGGATGGCCGCATCCCCCGTTAGAACTAAGATTATGGAAATTATCGATGTATACCAAGCAAAGTTTGATGACTTGGAAAAAGAAAGGTTGCATAAAATTGTGGCCATTGAATCTGGAAACATCGATGACAGTGGTATCATTAAAAATGTTAAAGTGTTCGTTGCAAACAAACGAAAAATACAGGTCGGAGATAAAATGGCTGGTCGTCACGGTAATAAGGGTGTCGTTTCAAAGATTGTCAAATCGGAAGATATGCCATTTTTAGAAGATGGAACTCCCATCGACATAATATTAAATCCTCTAGGTGTCCCAGCTCGTATGAACGTTGGACAGGTTTTAGAAACACATCTGGGCCTGGTATGCAAAAAACTTGGCATAACGGTTTCAACTCCCGTATTTGATGGTGTTAAAGAAAATAAAATGCAAGAGCTATATGAACAAGCAAACTTACCGGTAGGCGGAAAGGTTGATTTATTCGACGGTTGTACGGGTAGAAAATTTGATCAGAAAGTAATGGTTGGCTATATTTATATGATGAAACTGAACCATCTGGTCGCCGATAAAGTCCATGCCCGTGCCGTCGGTCCCTACAGTCTGATAACACAACAACCGCTGGGAGGTCGTGCACAATACGGAGGGCAGCGGTTTGGCGAGATGGAAGTTTGGGCACTTGAGGCCTATGGCGCGGCCTATTCGTTACAGGAATTATTGACTGTCAAGTCCGATGATTTACAGGGAAGGACAAGGATCTACGAATCGATAGTAAAGGGGGACACATCTTTGGATGCAGGAGTTCCACAATCATTTAATGTTCTTGTAAAAGAGATGCAAGGATTATGCCTAGACATCAAGTTGGAGGACGATAGGCTATTGGACATGGAAAATTTTTAACTAGGGAATTGGTAATACAATGAGTTTCGCAGAAAAAACTAATTTCAAAGAAGTGAAGTCAATTCTAGGGTTTGATGATATCAGCAACTACAACCGTGTTGGTATTTCCATCGCTTCCCCCGACACTATTCGTTCATGGTCAAGCGGTGAAATAAAAAATCCGGAAACGATAAATTACAGAACTTTTAAACCCGAGCCGGGAGGATTGTTTTGTCAGAAAATTTTTGGTCCAGTTCGTGACTATGAATGTGCCTGTGGCAAATACAAACGAATTAAGCACAAAGGAATGGTCTGTGAACGATGTGGCGTCGAAGTCACAGTCTCCCGTGTTCGTCGAGAAAGAATGGGGCACATCGAGCTTGCAGTTCCAATATCACACGTTTGGTTCCTAAAAAGTTTACCAAGTCGGATCGGGTTGATGCTCGACATAACGGCAAAAAATTTGGAAAAGGTCATATACTATGAGCGTTATATGATCGTTGATCCAGGGGTTACGCCTTTGCAAAAATACCAACTGTTAACGGAAAAAGAATATTCTCAGCTGCAAGAAGAATATGGGGATGACGCCTTTGTGGCAAAAATAGGAGCAGAAGCCGTGAGAGATGTTTTGGCTCAGATTGATTTGCAAGACCTCATAACGGAGTTGCAGGAACAATTGAGAGTCACTCATTCAAAACAGGCAAAAAAGGTTTTGACCAAACGGCTAAAGTTGGTGAGTGGATTTGAGGCAAGCAATATGCGGCCGGAGTGGATGATACTAGAAGTTTTGCCGATTATTCCTCCCGATCTGCGTCCCCTGGTCCCTCTAGATGGAGGACGTTTTGCTACCAGTGACTTAAATGATTTATATCGCAGGGTTATCAATCGAAATAATCGCCTGAAAAGTTTGCTGAGCTTAAAAACCCCTGACGTCATAATTCACAATGAAATGCGTATGCTCCAGGAGGCAGTCGATGCATTATTCGATAACGATAAGCATGGGAAGAGCGTCATGGGGGCAGGCAACAGACCTTTAAAGTCCCTTAGCGAAATGTTGAAAGGGAAACAGGGACGTTTTAGGCAGAATCTATTAGGTAAGCGTGTCGACTATAGCGGGCGATCGGTAATTGTTGTGGGCCCAGAATTGAAGATTCACCAGTGCGGGTTGCCAAAACGTATGGCTTGGATACTATTTGAGCCGTTTATCATAAGGCGTTTAAAGGAACTTGGTTTTGTACATACGGTTCGTAGTGCCCGTAAAATGATAGAAAAACAAGCTCCAGAAGTTTGGGACATCCTAGAAGAAGTAACCCGTGAACATCCCATATTACTAAATCGTGCTCCTACGCTCCATAGATTGTCTATCCAAGCATTTGAACCAATTTTGATAGAAGGGGATGCCATACGATTGCATCCATTGGTATGTGCCGCTTTCAATGCTGACTTCGACGGCGACCAAATGGCCGTGCACGTGCCGTTATCTTTGGAAGCTGTAATGGAAGCAAGGATGTTAATGTTAGCTTCGAAGAACATTTTTTCTCCATCGAGTGGAAAACCAGTACTTGTTCCCTCCCAAGACATCGTCCTGGGTTGCTATTATCTAACGATCGATCCTATGACAAAGAAAGATCCAAATGCAACTCTGCCATTGATAGCTAGCATCGAAGAGGCATTGCGGATAGATGCAGAAAATATTTTGAGAAAGCATGACAGGGTTCACTATGTGAATCCAGATTATAAACAGAATACTCGCTATGGCGATCCAAACGCAAAGATCATAGAAACCACGCTTGGTCGGATAATTTTTAACAGCATCTTTCCCCAGGCTTTGGGATTTGTCAACTCTCCCGTAGCTAAAAGCAAACTAGGGGACCTCGTACTTAATACGTACAAGGTGATCGGCCAAGAACTTGCTGTAAAAGTCTTGGATAAATTAAAGGACCTTGGGTTTAAGGAAGCTACAAAGGCGGGATTATCCATTGGAATTGGTGATATGATAATTCCAGACAATAAGCAAAATGTCATTGCCACAGCTAAGAAGAAAATTACTGACGTAGAAGCACAACACAAAAGAGGGATCATTACTTCCGGTGAACGTTACAACAAAATAGTTGATATTTGGACTACGGCTACCGATGACATTGCCCAAATGGCATTTGAATCGCTGGCAAAAAATGGCGGATTAGATGATGTAAATTCGATATTTTTGATGATGGACTCCGGTGCCCGTGGTAATCGCCAACAGGTTCGTCAGCTATGTGGCATGCGGGGTCTCATGGCAAAACCGTCGGGAGAAATTATCGAACAACCAATATTGTCATCGTTTCGGGAAGGTTTATCTGTTCTAGAATATTTTAGTTCCACACACGGTGCTAGAAAAGGTTTGGCAGATGCTGCGTTAAAAACGGCAGATGCAGGGTATTTAACACGCAAGTTGTGTGACGTTGCCATGGACTGTGTAATAGAAGATCACGACGATGGAAATAGAAATGGCGTATGGAAATCGGCAATTTTGGAAGGAGATGACGAAATTGTTAGTTTGGCAGATAGGATCATTGGCCGTTGCGTCAGTGAAGATGTAAGAAATTTGCTCGACCCAGACGAAATAATAGTCGCAGCTGGTGAGTTAATAACGGCGGATATCGCCAAACGCATAGAAGAATGTGGCATCGAACGTGTCAAGATTATGTCGCCGCTAACGCATATGACAAAAAGCACAATTCCAGCCAAGGCATACGGGATTAATCCTGCTACGAACAGTATAGTTGAGCGAGGAACTGCCGTAGGAGTAATTGCTGCTCAATCCATCGGTGAACCGGGAACACAGTTAACATTGAGAACCTTTCACGTAGGTGGTGTCGCCAGTCAAGTCTTGAAAAGTTCAGAATATCGCGCACGGCATACTGGTTTTGTCAAATTTAATGGCTTGAGAATGGTTACAACCCTCGAAAACGCCAATATTGTGTTGAACAAAACAGGATCCATCCAAATTGTCGATCCCGAAGGTCATGAACTCGAGGCCTACTCTATTGTCCCTGGTGCCTTACTCTATGTTTCCGATGGTGCAAAAATTGAAAAGGGGGATTTGATCGTTATGTGGGATCCGCATAATATGCCGATTTTATCGGAAAAACCAGGTATCATAAACTTTAAAGACATGATTCCTGGCGTAACAATTAAGCGAGATGTCGATGTTTCAACGGGGCGCATAACCATTATCATCATCGAACATAAGGATGACCTAAACCCAACGATTGAAATTTTAGCAGGTGCCAATGACCAGGGACTACCCATGGACAAAGTAGTTGCCACATATTCTATCCCGACCGGAGCTCAGGTCATAGTAAACAATGGCAATGAGGTTCAAGGAGGAGCATTGTTGGCAAAAACTTCCCGTTCTGCTTCTAAAACCCAGGACATTACCGGTGGATTGCCAAGAATTGCAGAGTTGTTCGAAGCTAGATGTCCTAAAGACGTCGCTGAAATGGCAAAATCGGATGGTATCGTATCCTTTGGTGGAACCTTGCGCAATAAGCGTCGCATTTTTATCACCGATAGTGAAACAGGCGAAAGGCAGGAACATTTGATTGCCCAAGGGAAGCATGTCATCGTCCACGAAGGTGATTTCATAAATAAAGGCCAAAGCTTGACCGATGGCTCTCCGGATCCCCATGAAATATTGAACATTCTGGGCCCATCGAGCCTTCAGGAATATTTGGTCTCTGAAATTCAAAAAGTCTACAGGTTGCAAGGTGTTGTCATTAACGACAAACACATAGAAATTATTGTTGCATGTATGCTGAAAAAAGTACGGGTACTAGAACCGGGAGATTCTGACTTTTTCTGGGGAGAGCAGGTTAGCCGTGACCTATTCATGGCCGAAAATAAAAAAATCCTAGAGGCTGGGGGAGAACCTGCTACCAGCGAACCAATTCTAATGGGCATAACAAAGTCGTCCATAGAAACGGATAGTTTTATTGCCGCTGCATCATTCCAAGAAACTACAAAAGTTTTGACGGAAGCTGCTACGCTTGGGAAATGCGACCCCTTGGAAGGATTCAAGGAGAATGTCATCATGGGACACCTGGTCCCTGCCGGTACCGGATTACCGGAATATCGTTATCTTAAAGTAAAACATTTGGTATCCCAGGAAGAATTGTTTGAAAAAAGATTAGAATGAGCCACAATTTACAACAAAGTAATCGGCATAAGATAGGTGAGTAAATTTTTGCATGTCTTGCTATCTTTGCGTGGACATATTTCCTTTTTCGATCAATGTATTTTATAGATTAATTCTTGTTGGTTTCGAAAGGATAAGTTACGCTATATTACATCCTAGTCCTATTTGGATATTTGTTGGCGCATATGCCTAAGTGTGTTCTGCGATTGTTGTGCATCGTGTGTGGTAGTATTGTTACGTTTGTAATGCCTTCCCGCAGACGACTTGTGCTGTCAAATTTATATCACGCTTTCCCCAGCCGAAGTGCACTCTGGCGCAGAAAGGTTTGTCGAGAAAACTTTTTCCGTCTCATAGAGCTTGGTTTGTTAAGCATTGCTGGAAACTTTCTCAGTAAAAAAAGGATAAAGGCAGATTTTAAATTAAGCAAAGAATATAAAACGGTCATTAATCAAATCCTAACTGGGAAACAGGGAGCCATTATTCTGGTTCCCCACTTCACTCTAATGGAGAGTATGACACTTTTGCCAAAAATCGTAGATGACGTCGATTGGCCCGAAGTGGGCGTTGTTTATCGACCATTTGATAACCGATCACTGGAAAAGTTTATAAAGCATACCCGTGAAGGATGTGGGATGAAATTGGTTTCCCGGAAAAAAGGAATATTTGAAGCGATGCAGATTCTAAAAAATAAAGGAATAGTATCGTTACTATTTGATCAAAATGCCGGCGATAGCGGCCATCGCATGATATTTTTCAATCGGCTAATTGCATCAACGGACCTCCCAGCTTTGCTATATCAAAAGTTTAAAGCGCCTGTTTATTTCCTATATCCCAGGAGAGTTGGCTTTTGGGAAGCAAACATTAAGATCAAAAGACTAAATTTTGATGAAAATGACCCTAAAACAATCCTATTTGCTGCAAATAGACACTTGGAAGAAATTCTGAAGGCCAATGAAAGTGTCTGTTCCGACTGGCTATGGGCTCATGATAGGTGGAAAGTGGCAGCCTATGGCACAAAAAATTTAGCAAAACGGAGGTGCGAATGGTTATCACAGTCTCAAAAGTACCTGAAAATCAAGCCCGAAGAAGTAGTAAATCTTCACGTTATGGTACGTATGCCGAATTGGTTGGGGGATATCATCATGGCGGTAGCCGTGTTACGGACGCTAAAACATTATCGTCCCGATATGGAATTAATCCTGATTTGCCAGGAACAGTTCGTCGATTTTCTTGCCGCATTGAAAATTGCAGACAAGGTAGTACAATTGCCCGAGAAAAATTTTAAATATTTTCTTAATATTCTAAAAATTAAAGAGGTTTACCCATACCCGGATGTTTATGCTTCGCTTGTTAACTCATTGCGCGGCGATATTGAAGCGATTTTAATGGGTGCTCCAAAAAGGATAGGAACAGATTCCCAAAATAGATCCTATAGAAAAATTTTTATAAATAACTTGTATGAAAACAATGCTGATACTGAATCTCTACATCAAACAAAATTATGGAAAAATGCATTGAATGAATTTGGTATTGAGTGTGAAGATAACCTTTCTCCATTTAAATTGTGTACAGATATAAGTATTGTTTCAAAAGCCAAACGTACGATCGGAGTAGTGTGTGGATCCATCAATACCCCCCGCAAACGGTGGCCTGCAAAATCTTGGAGAATTTTAATCGAAAGAATTCATGGAATATATAAAGACGTGCATGTGAATCTGTATGGCACGAAAGCCGATGTCATGTTTATCGATGAAATTGCTCTTTTTCTCAATCGGGAAAGGATTTCAAACTTGGCTGGTAAAACGAACATACTCGAACTAGCAAGTTATGTGCAAAGGGATGCCCTGGTAATCGCCATTGACACCGGGGGCATGCATCTGGCCAGCATGTTCGGTCGTCCATTGATTTGCATATACGGTGCCACCAATGCCCTTGTTACCGGGCCAATATTTGATTCCGACAAGATAATCGTCATGCCTGACGGTTGTCCTCAAAATGGTGGCTTCCCGACGGAAGATATCAGCATAGAATCTGTCTTCAGGGCCATTCAACTAATGCTAAAATAAGTCAATTTAAATGTTTAAGCCATTGATAATTGATCACCCAATTGCTTTTTCCGTTTGCATATCGATTAGACGTTTCATTTCGATGCTATATTCCATCGGAAATTCCCGCACCAAATCATTGATGAAACCGTTGACACTTAGACTCACTGCTTGGGCTTCCGAAACGCCACGCTGTTGCATATAGAAAATTTGTTCCTCGCTGATTTTTGACACACTGGCTTCATGTTGGACGACATTTTTATTGCCGGTAACATTAATTTTCGGGAAAGTTGCAGTTTTACTGGTGGGATTTATCAAAAGCGCGTCGCAGACGGTATTATTTTTGCAACCCTTTAAATCCTTTGAAATATTAACAACTCCCCGATAGGACGCCATGCCTCCACCGAAGGAAACAGATTTTGATATAATATTTGAAGAGGTGTTATCGGCGAGGTGTATCATTTTGGCCCCGGTGTCTTGGATCTGGCCATCAGCAGCAACTGCTATGGATAAGACTTCACCCTTTGCATATTTCCCCTTCAGGTAAATCGCCGGATATTTCATCGTCAGGCGAGAACCGATGTTGCAATCAATCCATTTAATTTCTGCATTTTCATGGGCAATACCACGTTTGGTCACCAGATTAAAAACATTGTTCGACCAGTTCTGGACGGTAATGTACTGAATTTTTGCATTTCTTAGGGCAACAATTTCCACAACGGCGGAATGTAAAGTTGACGTTTCAAATTTCGGAGCGGTGCATCCTTCCAAATACGTCACTTCGGCACCTTCATCCACGATGATTAAAGTGCGTTCAAATTGTCCAAACCGTTCTGAATTTATTCGAAAATATGCCTGCAACGGTTGTTTTACTTGAACGTTTTTAGGGACATAGATGAAACTACCACCACTGAAAACAGCACTGTTCAAAGCACTGAATTTGTTATCCGAAATGGGAACAACCGTTCCGAAATATTTTCGAAATATTTCTGGAAATTTGTTCAGTCCTTCCGTCGAATTGACAAAAATTACACCCTGTTTGCTGAGTGATTCTTGCATGCGTGAATAGGCTGATTCGCTGTCGAATTGAGCCTCGACCCCCGCAAAAAATTTTCTCTCTTTCTCTGGTACACCAAGTCGTTCAAAGGTTGCCTTTACGTCCTGAGGAACCTTGTCCCAGGATGTTTGTGGCAATTGATCATTGGCCAAATAATATCGAATAGTAGAAAAATCCAAGTCGTGGACATCGCGATTAGTCACCCATGCCGGTAAAGATATTCCATGAAACTTTTTCCATGCAGTCTTTCGAAATTCACGAATCCAAGTGGCATCATTTTTGACATCGCAAATATAATCAATTGTCTGTTCATTTAGACCGACACCAGCATCATACTTGTAGTCAATGTCATAGTGAAAGTTTGCAGCGTCAATGGACTGGTGAAGATTGTTCACGTCGTTTTACGGTGTATGTTCATCATGGATAAATCCATAGCCAAATTTTTCCAACCTGTCGATGAGCTCTAAACCTCCGCTTTTTGCAATTTTTCCATCGGAAATGATATGGACAAAATCCGGTTCTATATATTCTAAAAGTTTGTTGTGGTGCGTAATAATTATTGCTGCAAAAGTACCATCCCGCATGGCATTGACAGCATTTGAAACGATTTTCAACGCATCGATGTCGAGTCCACTATCCATCTCATCGAGGATTGCATATTTTGGTCCGACCATCATCATTTGCAAAACTTCGCAACGTTTCTTCTCGCCGCCCGAGAAGCCGTCATTTAACGATCGCGAAGTGAAAGATTTATCCATTTGCAAAGCCTCCATTTTAGCGTACAAATTTCTATAAAAGTCTACCCCGTTCAGTGGGGTTCCCTTGGGCAGTCTCGCCTGAACTGCAGCACGAATAAAGTTTGCCAATGAAATTCCTGGCAATTCCATGGGAGATTGAAAGGCCAAAAAAAATCCTTTCCTTGCGATTTCATCTGGGGCTTTCCCTACCATACTTTCCCCATCCAGGACAATATCTCCCCGTTGAATTTTGTATGCCGGATGTCCTGCAATGGCCTTGGCCAAAGAACTTTTTCCGATTCCATTTTTACCAACAAAAGCATGAATCTCTCCTGGAAGAATTTTTAGGGAAAATCCATCCAATATGACGTTATCGTTTACCGACAATTTTAAATTTTTAATTTCGAAAGCACACATGGATCTTTTCCAATGGTTAATTATTAAAAATTCAAACACAACCATTTTGACGATACAGCAAAGAAAGTAGGATATTTTCATGCTTGAGAATCTGGAAAATTTTATAAATATGGCGATAATGGCGTTGTTTCATGTTGTATTTATTTTGGCTATTGGGTTCATATTTTTGATATACGGAGCAAAATTTTTTTGTGATTCCGCTCTACACATACTGCGTAGGTTCAACATCAATTCAGCCATGGTTGAAATATTTTTGATTTCAATCGGAACGGCAGCTCCAGACCTCGTATCGACCATAACAGCAATTCTGGAAGACCATCCTAACATTGCGATGGGCAATATCGTAGGTAGCAATTTTTCGAACTTGGCCCTTGGGTTTGGCATAGCATCCATTATTGCTCCGTTCAAGTGCAATAAAAGAGTGGTGTGGATGGAATTTCCTCTATTGGTTGCATTGACAATTTTTTTTACCTTTTGCTGCGTAAGGGGCCAAATAACACGGTACGCAAGTGCTATCTTTTTAACAACATTTGTGGGCTACCTATTGTGTCCGTTCCTGCGAAAAAAATCTAAAAATTCACCGGACAAAACATGTATCGCTGTAGAAAATTTTGACGTATGGTCCACCAAGAAAAGTGGCACCGTTTTCATATCTTCCATTGTCCTTCTGACCATTGGAGCTCACTTGGTGGTAACATCTTGCTACCATATTTCGAACTTTTTCAAAATATCAGAAACGTTCATAGGGTTTTCGTTACTAGCCTTGGGAACGAGCGCTCCTGAGATTTTTGTTGTTACAACGGCGGCAAAACATCGACATTATACCATTTGTTCCGGAAACATCATTGGATCAAATCTATTAAATCTGATGCTGATAACAGGCCTTTGCGCCCTAATACATCCTCTTTACTTTGTGAAAGGATCATTTCTGTTGGAAACCGGTGCTCTTATTTTTATAACGGTGGTTACCTGGTATATTTTTGCAGTAAAAAATGTATTTTCTAGAAAATATGGCCTAATGTGCGTGGCGACATATTTCCTTGTGGTATTTTTTCTACACAAGAGTATTTAACTGCGAAGCGTTTGCAAAAGGCAGGCATATGACCCTAAGGGGCAATTTCATAGGAAATTTTTCTATATAGTGCCGCACTCTTTTTATTATTCTGTACAAGCTTTGGAGGAATGTCTAGAAACTCTATTACTAGTAAAAATGTCGACGCCAGACATTCCAATATTTGATTGGGATTATTTTTTACTAGCTTGAATGTATAATTTGGATGTATCGAAATTTGTCTAAAGATGATGGGAATTTCACTTTCATATAAATTTTTGAGAAAATTTCTGAAAGAATCGGTAAATGTTGTAAATTTTATCTTGTAAAGATATGACTTACTGTCCCTCATTTGCCTAACATCAGGAGAAAATATATCACCGTTTTCAAAGTAGTTAGAATGTGGAAGATCTTCACGTTCAACGGATATAATTTTTAGATAAGAGGTTCGCGATTCTAGTAAGTAAGAAATGAGTAATCTGAGCTGTTCTTGTTGGCGGTGAATATCATAAATCTCACTGAGTAAAGGTTGTTCGTTTTTTTCGAAAAAATCCCTAAAACCAAAGGAACAAGTGGGCTCAAATTCCACACCCAGCGCATCGCAAGATTCCCGTGCCCACGTTAGGTACTCTGATATTTCAAAAAATACTGCTATATGGTTGGGGGGTAAACTGCGAGAATTACTAGCATGCGCTAATTTTGACATATTTTCCCAGGTTTTTGATGCAAATTTTCTATACTGAATCACATCTGCTTTGAATTGTCGTTCTTTTTCAAAATGGTCATGGGGTAGCTTCGACTGTTTAATACCTAGGGAGCTTGTTAGGGCTGTAACACTTTCCTTTTGTAAAATTTTATTGCGATAGGCATGGAAGCAATTTCTCATAATTAAGATCTGGCACACCGCTAGTATGATGATAGTAGCGAAAAACAAGCAATGACGTTTAAAGAAAAGTTTTTTCATCTTACGAGAATTTCAGATTGTTGCCCTAGTATTATATCAAACGAAAAAGGTAAAATATCACCATTTACCAGTGACATTTGTATGTTCGCAATGTGATCGATTCCCCTTATTTCACCCAACGACGATATCAATTCTTCGATGATTTTGTTGATTAATTTTTTTGTTTCACCATCACCGATCCATATTTTCGCTGAAACTTCAACCTTGTTATTGCCATTGTCATCCTTTTTGTCTGCCCATGTGAACGATTCTATCCAGGCAGTTTTCAAGTTCTCCATTTTACATTGGACTTCGTTGAATAAATCTGCCCAAGCAGCTTGAGAATACAGGGATAATTTAGCATTCGTGATAAATGAGCGCAAAACTTCATATTCTTCGTGGACTTCTTCATACCTGACAATATCCGCGTTAACTTCAAGCAATTTTGCTTCCAGTCGCCATTTTTTGGTTTCAAGATTTATCGCGTCTTTTTTTAATATTTTTAATCCCGTTAATAATGCTAACGTCATGACGATAAAAATAAGTAAATACCCAAAATTTTGACGCTGGAATTCCACTTGGCTTGAAAAATCTACGGAAAACAGCTTCAACGGTTGCACTTGTTTAGAAACCAAACAATACACTGCCCCAACAAATACACCTATATTATTTTTTACGAGCATTATCTCTTCTTCGCGCAGATTACATGCAAATTTGTGCTTAAAAGTATCAAACATGTCGATAATTTCCATATCTTTTGCGGTATTGAATGCATCGTACAGGTGGCTTTCACTCCCTGTCAGGTACAACTTTTTTATCGGATGCTGCTTCAAGGTTCTGCAGTAAAACAGTTCAGATTTTTTAATTTCCTGGCGCAATTTTTGAGAAAATTGTTTTAGGTAGTAGGTCATGAATGCACGATTTTCACCTTCCTGATTGCTAGAAAATTTCGAAAGCAAAAGTTTAGCCTTTTCAAAAGATACTTTTTGCGATTCTGCAATCGTTTTAATTAGCTGTATTCCCGTAATAGGTACACTACGAAAGTATTCCGCGCCATTCCCAATGCACGCTAAATATGATGAATTTTCTCCCACATGTACCAGCATGGAATTCATTGGAGAATCGGCATATTTCTGAATGGCGATGGTATTGAGCACTATTTCCGGACAAATATATGAAAAATCTATTTTATTGCGAATCAGGATATCAACTATTTGTTCCGATACTGCCCTCGGAATGGCAACCCCAAGAGCATGATTTGATTGATCATTGTCCCAATAAATATCCAAACACCACTCCCTGGTCCCTCCAGGGAAATTATGTTCACACTCAAATTTAAATGCTTCCTGAATACTTTTTTCCGTTACTTCTGGAATTTGAATGTGCTTTATAAAAACTTGGTCGTTGGGCGGAACGATTAGCGTTATTCTTTTTTTCATCGCTTTTGGGATTTGAGATACCGCTTTTGCAAAAGCCTGTAACCAACCTTCGACATTTTCCTTGCAATCTTCTTCAGACTGGATTGCGTAGGATTCCACTTTTACGAAAATTCCCTGGCCATCGACTTCCATTAGCGTGATCGATTCCATACCGCAATACATTATGACATTATTAGCCATTTTTTATGAATTTTATGCGAATTGATAAACTTTTCAAGCTATCTTGCAATGATTCTTATTTCAACACCTTCAAGCATGGGGCGATTTTTTGTCGACGTAATGGTTTTTAGCATGTTTCCTGGCTGAAACCAATTGTTCGACAATGAGTAAAATAATCAAAAATTTTGTCAAATCCCGACTTGTGCTGATTTTTAGCATAAAGTTTCCTGTTTTTCTGTCTCCTACCAATAGAAGAGAATATATGCACGAAATGACCACACAAAGCAATACTTTGATTTTGAAATTCACGCCGCTAAAGTTTGATAAAATTTTACCCTGCATCTTTTCATCCGATAAAATTTTCAATTTTTTATTCCTATGGTATAGGCTATAAATAAATAATAGGGCGACACAAAATGGTGCCATCAGCGCGGCTAGAAAAACCTTAATATCGGCGAAAACCATAGGTTACGGAATTTTTTGAAGGAAGGTGTTGCGCAAAAACATTTCCAAGAGAAAACATATCAGGCTTGCCACTACTAGATAATAGCTACATCGTATTATAAATGTTTCCATAATAACCATTGGTTCCGCATATGCTAATAATAATAGCAGTACCGCAAGTATTCTATAATGAATGAGAGAATTTCCGGAAGGTTTTATATTCACTCCAATGATTTTTTTCAGTAGTGATCCATCGGGAATTACAATGGACGGTTGACGAACATGTTTGCGATAAATACCTTTGAAAATCGGTAAAAACAATAAATACAATAGGATATGAGGGTATAAAAAAATTATGTTCATCTATTGGTGTTCGAATTATAAAGGCTTATATTTTCTGTTAATTTTTATGTCTTTGCAATAAAATAATCAATGGTGGCAGGGCATTGACTTTTATTATTTTGCCGAGATGATCGAATGTCTGTGAAGGTAATCATAGCAAAAGTTTCTGGATTTTGTGGCGGAGTAAAACGTGTCCTAGGACTGGCCTATGACGCGTGTAGGCAATGTACCGGTCAAGTATATGTTGCCGGTGAACTTGTTCACAATAAAGAAGTCATGGAAAATGTAAAAGCTGCCGGTGCAAAATTGCTCAAGGATTGTGATTTGAAGAAAATTACTCCGCAAGATGCCCTTCTAATCCGTGCCCATGGGTATCCCAGAGAGCAATTGGCAAAGTTCCATAAACTTTTTAATACCGTCATTGATGGGACCTGTCCGCATGTTGTCAGGATATCAAAAATGATAGAATGCGAATCAGAGAAAGGGAAAGCCATACTCGTCGTCGGAGATAAATCTCATCCAGAAGTACAAACATTGGTAAGTTTTGCAAAGGCTGACAAGGTATACGTAATAAATTCTGAGGAAGAATTGGGGCATTTGAAAGATAGCCTGAATAAAATATTGGTAATTGCCCAATCTACCATCGACGAAAGTTCTTTTAAAAATTTTTCCAATAAAATTTCAAAAATATATCCACATGCCGAAATAAAGAACACAATTTGCAACTCATCACGTAGACGTCAACAGGCAATCTTGGACTTCGAAAAGGAAGGTGTACAGGCCGTCATCATTGCCGGAGGAATACACTCCAATAACACTCGAACGTTGGCACAAATCGCCCAAAAGATTGGTTTTATCGCGTTCCATGTAGAAACCGCCACAGATTTACCAATTCAAAGGCTGAAAACTTTCCATGTCATTGGGGTCATAGGCGGAGCATCAACGGACGAAAAAACAACAAAAGAAATAGTTGCTAAACTCCTAGCCTTAGAAAACTAAACGGCAAACGTTTTAATTCTTGTTCCACAATTTTTCCATCTTTCTGCGAATTGTAAAAACTTTTGCTAAATTTCCTTGCCTTAGAATGAAAAATGCATATATTGTCATTCATAAATGAATAAATTATTCAAGACAGTGTGTGTTTGTGTTGCGGCTGCCATAGGGAGTACAGGATGCCAATCAATGGGGCCTAAAATTATTGAACATTCCCATCCTCAATACAACAATGCTGTGGTGTCGGTCATAGACAATCAGCTATTGTTGAATATCGTTCGCTTAAAGTATCGCGAAAATCCTTTTTTCCTAGAAGTCAACGGCATAACAGAATCGCGCAATGCAGGAGCCGATAGTGGTTTGAAATCTATGGAATGGTTTCCCCACGATGTCTCTAGTAAAACTAAAGTTATGCCAACTTTTTTAATGAAAAACTACCAAATTCCGACAATTTCCTATCGTCCCGTACGAGGGAAAGAATTCATCAAATACATGATGACACCAATCCCATTAAATGTAACCCTTGGCATGTCGTCTTCGGGCTGGAAATTGCAAAGGGTGTTCAACACATGTGTTGAAAAAATAAATGACGTGGAAAATGCCCCAAGTGCTTCGGGACCAACTCCACGGAATAAGCCAAAATATGAAAAATTCTATGAAATGACGGATTTACTAAAAAAATTAGAAGACGCCAACCTCATTGCCATTGGTATTGATCCTAATAATCAACAAGGTTTGGTTATGCGCATAAAGCAAGATACAACAAGCAATGCAGATGTCATCAAGTTTAAACAAATTCTCGGCCTTGACCAAAATAAAAATGAATTTTTCTTTGATAGTAACTTTCTAAAAACTGGTAGTAATGGTCTAGTAGTTCGCACTAGGTCATTGATGGGGGTCTTGTTTTACTTATCCCATGCCGTAGATGTTCCTCTCGAAGATATCGAAAATGGTGTAGTCCAAACGACGGTTATGGAAGATGGGTCCGTGTTTGACTGGTCACAGAATGCAAGTGGCACACTATTGAAGGTACATTGTTCCAAAAACAAACCACGGGATGCTTTTGTCGCCACATACTATCGTGATCACTGGTTTTATATTGCGGACAATGATTTACACTCGAAATCCACATTTATGTTTGTTTCGATGTTGTTCAATCTGCAGGCAGGCGAAGCATCTTCGGCTGACGTTGCTCCGACGCTGACGATTCCAGTAGGAAGGTAATTTTGGATAGCGGGCTTAGGAAGTAATGGGAATAAAATTAACCTTGCCTCACTGAGCCTTATTTTTATCCCAGGGAAACTTTTGTTTTTTGAGCGTATTTATGCTAAAAATTTTTTCGAAGATTCTATCCCGGGAAAGTGCAAATTTAATTGGTGAATTTTTGGACGACCAAAAATTGGTTCAGTGGAGTATCGAGAAAGATTGTCTACGCGATGAATATTTTTTATGCGGCTATGTTCCCAATGAGCAGGTTGGTAATGCGGATTTTGCCAAGATAAAGTCTACTTTTAGCGACCTAGGAAACACCGAAATTTCAACCATAAATCCTTCCGATTGGGAAGAGGTATATAAAAAATCTGCTAAACTATGGAAATGCGAAGATTTATATTGGGTTCCAACTTTCCTAAAAGGTGAAGTTAAAATTCCCGAAGACGGAATAAGGGTGTACATAGAGCCTGGAATGGCATTTGGATCTGGAAGCCATGAAACTTCACGGTTATGCGCCCGAGCGTTAGTAATGTTTAAAAGCTTATATAAGAAGACCAACGATTTGATAATAAAAAGTTGTATCGACATTGGCTGTGGTTCCGGCATATTAGGCATTTCAGCGCTGAAATTGGGGTTGTCCCATGCCACATTTATCGACATTGACGCGGATGCCACAAGAATTAGCCGAGAAAATGCACTGGCAAATGGGTTGTTCCTAGACCAGATGGATTTTGTCACTGGCGATGTTAGGGTGAGTCTACTGGGTAGACATGCGGATTTGTTGATGGCAAATATTTTGTCAAACGTCCTCATTGAGAATGCCGATTTGTTAGTGAATTCCGTAAAACCTGGAGGCTTATTATGTGTAAGTGGAATTTTAAAGGACGAAAAATTTAACGTAGCTTCTGAATTCACAAAATTTATCAAAAAAAGGTGGGCATCCGTGGTAGAAAGCTCCATGGACGATGGAGAATGGTCTCTGTTGGCATATTTTCGCGGATAAATTTACTTGCCTTTAGGGATGAAATAAAGCATGTTTACTCCTATGAAAAATGGAAATTCGATACCTAGGGGTCTATTGGTGGGTTTAATTATTTGGTTATTTCCAATGGCCGTTGGGTGTACACAGACCGGCGGAACATTGGGTGATACTCCTACTGGTACTGGGACAAGTGTCAGGGTAGGGTGTGCAATTGAAGGCAAAGGGGAAGCCGCCCTCGGAGATACCATAGGAGGGTTAGGAAGTGAAGCCGCGGCACGAAAGGAACAGACGTTGTCCGCAAAAACTTCACACAAAGAGACAGCCGCTCACACCCATGAGCATAGGTTGGAACTTGAAAAACAAAAACTTGAAGTGGAATGTCAACGGACTGAGTCAGAGAAGGAAACGCCAGAGCTTGAAAAAGCAAAGTAGGATTTGTCCCATTAGGAAGTTAAAGTAGGACACCATGTCAGCCGAAGGAGATAATATTACGGATTTGAGTGAGTTGGAAAATTTCTCATTTCAACCGAAGTGGGAGAAACAAAAGATAGAAGACTTTTCCTATCCACATGCGAAAAATAATGAAAAAAGCTTTCGCGGGCCAAGGTATGTCTCCGATGGCGCAGGCTCTAAAAAAAATCCTTGGCAAGAGAGAAAGGAAAGGAAGAATTTCCCTCAGGGTGGTTCTCGTCCCCAAAGGTTTGACAGGTCAGGTAGGAATAGATATGGTAGAAAATTGACAAAGACTCAAAACCTTTATCGACCTTTCGACCCGATAGTTGATGTCGAATTTTACCCCAATGATACGGGTTTTGATGCCATAATATCTGCCCTGAAGTCTACCCATAAGACCTATGAATTATTTTCCGTGGCAAAGCTATTTCTAGAAAAGCCGGAACGATTTGCGATGGTGGTAAAGAAAAAAAGTACCCAGGAAGATAAATATCTTTATTTGACTACCGACGACAATTTCATTTTTGAAACAGCAAATGAAGCGATTGACCACGTAGTAGAAAATTACGCGGGGAAATATTTTGACATCGAAGAACAGGAAGTTCCTCCACCCACAGGAAAGTTTATCTGTTTGCACAAGTGTGGCATGACGGGCAAGGTTTTGGGCCCGCCGAATTACCACAAATATCAAGAAATTTTGGTGACGCACCACGATAGATTCTTGCCGCGCGTTCCTTTCGAAAAGTTTAAAGCGAGAATAGAAAAAATTACATCCGAAGAAGAAATAGAAAACTGGAAAGTTCAGTCTTCCAAGGTGCAAATTTTCAGGCCTAAAAGGCAAGAAGACTCCGTCGAAAAAATAGAGTTAAAATCTACGGGCGAGGTAAAGAAATATTTCATCGAACATCTCAAGGATCAAGCTATTACCAGCTATGATTCGGTGCGGGTTCCCGGTGAAACCTTCGATAGGATGCCGAAAAGTTTATTGAGCAAGTCAATCTTTGTCCTAATTAGCAGAGAAAAATCTTTTCCACTGAACTTTGCGAATAATTTGCGGGGACGTCTGGGACGTTCCGGTTTCATAATCTATAAAATTGGTAGCAAATCTGGTATCAGCTATGTTTCCGGAATTAGGCGTAAGTTTAGGCGGCCCGGAGATGTTTTCACGGATGATGTTCAGAAAATTATCACCATCATAGATGCTAATCCCAAAATTTTCATCACATCCCTATGTCTACAGTACACACAAGGATGTCTTGGAACTCTTTCCGATGGTCTCGAAAAAGGAAGCGATCAAGCGTCAATGTCTGCTTCGACATCCCAAGAAACCTCAAGTGACACGGAAAGCGTAGCAGTGTCCCCTTTGAACTCTCCCCAAAAATCCGTAGGTCAGGAATTTTTCAAAAATTTACACTGGTTGATCCGCGAAGGATATGTCATAGAATTTGAGGATGGCACACTGGTTTCTACCGAAATAATCGCACAGAAAGAACAGCCAAAGATAGAGGCGGAAGCGGAGTCAAAAGTTGTTGCAGAATCAGCAAATGAAGATGTGGGGAACAAATCCACAGAGGCCAGCGAAAAAGTTTAGGGAATATACTCATACAGGTGTGTTACGATCTCTCGGGATAGGCCGGGATATTTTTTTATGGTGAGTGTCCAAAGCTGGAGATTAGATTTTACAGACTGCGCCTGGCATGTTGCTTCAAAATGTGCATTCGGATCAAACAAACAATGGACTTGCTTTTCAGACCGCAGATCTTGCCTATGAGTCATGCAATTATCTATGTCTGCTATTAGGGCAACAGCCGTTTGATCAACCCTTGGCACGGTTGCATGTTCCATAAAACATTTTATCATGGCCAACATAGCAGTCGTAAAAAGCATAATTGCACATAAGACTTCAATCAAAGAAAAAGCTTTTCGATTGCCGGGTTTCATCTCTTTTATCTATATACTTGCGTTTGTGCATTTGTGTCGACGGTGATATAGCATTCTTGGCCATCAAGCAAAAATCTCAACTGGAAAGGGGGGGAAAATTTTTCTTCGAAAATCACTTTCTCTTGTGGTATATTGCCAGCTTGAAAGGAATTCTTTGGTAAGTTTGAGCTCCTACAATTCGAAGGAAAGTTTACCAACTTACATTCCGAAATTCTCGAATCTAGCCTTTTGCTATATTTTTTCTCCAAGTAGTAGTAGTCGCGATTTTTTTTGACTTCTAATTCTTTTCCCCCTTCCAAAGTAAGAATGGCCGGAGCCTTGTATACGCCTAGTGCTCCTGAAGCCATAGAATGTAATCTTGCTAGAAATACAGCTTCAGAAAGAGCAACCTTTGTCCTATAAACAACATCATCCTTGGATCTAAATGGCTTAATGGCAAAGCAGGCCGCAAACGCCCCCATTAGCGCTAGGATAAATATTAACTCTACCAGGCTGAATCCTAGCCGTTGTCTGTTTCCTCCCATGACATTTTTTGATAAAACACCAAAAGCACCTGGTATTAAATAATTTTCGAACTTATCACCGACCCAAAAATTATGGAATATATGGCGCCAAATCAACAACGACAGGGTTGACTAAATTGGCTGCTCCACTGCTTTTATCGACCTCGATTGTTACTGTTTTACCGCTCACAGCGAACTCATATGCTTTACCAAAAGCATCGTTTATATCACCCAATCCAAGGGCTGTAGCTGTCAGATCAGTTGTAGAATCAGGTACTTTGCCAAGCAATGAAGCTTTTGAAATGATAGCTGTTTTGATCCGTCCCGTCATATCTATTTTCGTTTGATTGACTAGAGCTGCGTTACGTCCACCCATTGTGCCTTTTGTAAGCATGGCAACTATACCTGCCAAAATCACGAGAACAATCAGTATTTCTACCAGTGTAAAACCACGACTTTTTTTATTTAAAATATTCATAGTGAATGAATATTGTATGGGATAGTTATACTCTGTCAAGTTTTAATCGACAAATTTTTGTTAAATTTTTACAGATTTCTTTCCACGAAACATTTTTCAGGACACAATTCTTATTTTGATATAGGGACAGGGTGCCATTTGGACTGCCAATAATTGCAAAATCGGCATCCCCCGCTTCCCCTAGGCCGTTGACCATACATCCCATCACAGCGATCTTCAAATTTTTAGCACTTGGCAGTTTTTCTAATTGTGTTCTGAGTTTTCCAAGAACGGACTGAATGTCATAGGATGTGCGACCGCAGGATGGACATGCGATGAATTCTATGCCATAACGCCTCGCCCCACACCCTTGCAAAATGTTCTTTGCGACCTCTATTTCCCTGGTTGGATCTTCCGTCAACGAAACCCGAAGTGTGTCCCCGATGCCATCCATCAGAAGGCACCCTATGCCAATTGCTGATTTTATGCGGGCGTAATCCCCATTGCCAGACTCCGTAACCCCGAGATGAATAGGGTAATAGCTTCCCATTTCATCGAGCTTGGAACAAGCTAGGCGATTGGCAGCTATCATTTTTTTTGCATCGCTGGCTTTAAACGAAAGAATGATGTTTTCAAATTGAACTTCCCGGGCCACCTCCAGGCACTCCTTGGCACTTTCCCACATGGCAACGTCCCCATGCCCAAATTTATAAACTATACGTGGAGCCAAAGACCCATGATTAATTCCGATCCGCACGGATTTTTTTAAATCTTTTGCCTTTTGGAAAAATTTGCCCAAGGATTTTTGCAATTTGTTTTTCCCCACGAAGAATTCATCATCCACAAACGATTTGGGTCCCATTAACCTGTCGGAAAAATTTCCTGCATTTATGCGAACCTTATCGGCCACTTCCAGGCAGTCCAAAGCAATGGCTGGAGAAAAATGCACATCGGCTACCATGGGGATTGGAATGTTCTTGGCCCGTAGAATTTTTCTGATTTCAGCGAAAAACTTTACATCCTCTAGGTTCGTTACCGCTAGCCGAATAATTTCACACCCACCTTCGAACAATTCACAGATTTGCCTCACATTGCCTTCCACGTTTTTCGTGGGAATATTCGTCATCGATTGGATACTAATGTCATTGTTTCCACCAACACCAACATGGCCGATAACCACTTCCTTCGTTTGCCTACGTTTAGCGATCATGGTGTATGATTAGCCGGGATTCCCTTTGATTTTCGAAGATTACTTGCCTTTCAGCCCACATGCGCCTAAAGTCGAAAAAAGTAACATAGGTCAATAGTGCGACCAGCAGAGCAAAAAACACGATCTGCACCTTTGCCAAAACCTTATTCAGAGATTTCCACGTTGTAAACCTTTCCAATAGAGCAATGGTAATTATACCGCCATCCAACACAGGCAAAGGTAGCAAGTTCAAAATCGCTAGATTTACATTGATCAAAATTACAAAACACAGCAAGGCGAGAAAACTGTCTTTTGCAAATGTATGCAAAGCTTTTATCAGGCCAGCCGGCCCCATCAAGTGTTTTGCAGAGATGCTAGAGCTTTTACTAAACAGGCTACCAAGAGTTTTAAAGGTAATATCCATCGAATCGACGATTTGCTGGACTGGTGTTGGCCTATGGATTATCCAGTGGGGCTCAAATACTATGCCACACATATGGTCAAATTTCGTATCAGACAAATGAATGTCGGTAATTTTTTCTATGGAAAGTTCTCGCTCTCCAGATTTTGTAAAAATTCTTAGTATCGCTTGATCATTATTCCTAAGGGCATTGCCAATTTCATCCAGGGAAAATATCCTGTTTCCCCCCAAAGCAACCAATTGGTCTCCATTGGAAATACCATTTTTTTCCAAAAACTTTTCGCTGCTGCAAAAAATTTGTACACGCGAAAAATTTTGCCGTAGATCTTGATTCAACGACATAATGTCGTCATCCGCTGGGATAAAATCAAGTTTTAAACGTTTTTTCGAAAAAGCTAATCCGCAAAAAGGTTTCCTGACAGCTAATTTTACAACTGGAACATTAACAGTCTGAAAATTCCCATTGCGCTCAATCCCCATGGCAATGGTTCCATTCTTTGAGGCCATATCACGCAATGTTTGCACATGAAACAGAGGAACACCATTGGCCGACACTAGGCGATCTCCTTTTTTAAGCTCCAATACCTGTGTCTTATCCAAATGCCGTAAGTCACTAACAATTAATGTTTGTTTGGGATGGACTCCAATGACCCTAAATGCATCATGTTGTTGCTTGGAATAGGAGATGAGCACAGGATTTACTGACACTTGTAGCCTTACACCGTCGCGCTCGATTTCAAGGGTCGTCAATGGTTCCCTACGGTTGTCTTTTTTATTTCCAAGGGCGATAAATTGCACGATCTCATCGAATTTTTTGACCCTATGCCCGTCTACGGACAAAATTTTATCGTTCGGAAGAATCCCAGCCTTGGACGCCGGAGACTGAGCCTGGTTCCCATCGTGCATGGTTAACATTGGCGCAACATACCCGACAGTGGTCGTAAGTTCCTCTTCCAAGACTGGAAGGCCGATGAAATAGATAACAATTGCCAAACCAAACGCCAACAGCATATTGGCTAGTGGCCCTGCAAATGCGGCAATAACCTTGTCGCAGCAAGTAGCCGGTTTCGCATCATCTGGCAAATCAAATTTTCCTTCGATCTCATGTAAATCAGCCAACTGGGGGATCGCCACATATCCCCCAAAAGGTAGCAGAGAAATTACGAATTCTGTTTCCTGAACCTTAAATCCAAATATCTTTGGACCAAAACCAATGGAAAACTTCGGGACGAACAGCCCTCTCTTTTTTGCCAGCACATAGTGTCCTATTTCGTGGATTAGAATCGACCCTCCAAAAAATATTATTACCAATAAAATTGGTACCAGACGGATTAGGAATGCCTTCATCTTCTTAGAAAGTGTCACCAACTACAAAATAGTCAAGCAAATCAAAATCATGGTAACATTTGTATAGGCTGCCGCAATGATATCGTCGACAACAATACCTATTCCTCCCGAAAAATTCTGTGATTTTTTTATACCAAAGGGTTTCAAAACATCAAAGATACGAAATATGATAAAACCAAGCACCCAAATTTTCCACATGGCAATTGTCGCCGGGATGAAATGTTTTATGCCCAGGAAACAAATGGGCATCGCAACGAACTCATCGAGGATAACACAGCTTGGATCTTTTTCTTCCATCACTTTTTCTGCCATGTCACAAATGACGATGGCCAACAAAATAACGGCGATGAGCATAAAGATCATAGAAAAAACTGACAAGTTTTGTATGAGGATAATATGAAACAGTAATCCCATAAACGACCCCAGTGTTCCTGGCATAATTGAGAATTTCCCAAGGCCAAACAATGTGGCCGTGTTGATAATAACATTTTCCAAAATCATTGGCAACAAGATGTTCTTTCAATGGAAAATTGAAAGAAGAATATTGCAACACTATCAAAGAATTTTTTCCTGTCCATTTTTATTTTGCCGTTGATTGCCGAGTATGTTTTGGGTGTTCATTGCTTAAATTTCTCAGCTGCCCGGGATAGCCTATCGTCGATAGCTATACCAATTCCTGTACGTTGAGGCCGTTCGCACAAAATGGTATCATAGTGTACCGAATCAAGCCGTTGGAGAGTAGAAAACAGGTTCTTGGCCACCATGTCTAAATTGCCATCGTCGCTAAACCAAAGGATAGCTTTGAGAGGGAGTTGTAATTTTTCCGCAATTCCATCGACATTTTTCGGTTTTTGCATAAACACAATAGCCGTTTTCCCAGCGAGATACTGCGAAAGATTCCTGTTACGGTCAAAAAGGATCAGGCGAGTATTTGTACAATAGTGCTGTTTCAGTTGGCCAGGGGCATTTGGACTTTTGGAAACAATTTGCGCATCATAGTCGATAACATCTTCTTCCAAAACTTTGGAAATGGTATCGGCGGTTATCGCTCCCGGCCTCAAAATCTTAGGAACCATGCTGGTTATATCTAAAATTGTCGATTCCAGGCCAACGGTACATTCGCCACCATCAAGCATGATTTTTACCCTATTGCCAAGGGTTGCCTTTACTTGTCCAATGCAGGTCGGACTAACATAGCCAAACGGATTGGCACTTGGAGCAGCCAGGGGCAGATCAGAGTCCAACAGGACTGCTCGAAAAATTGGATGATCGGGACACCGGATTGCAACGGTGTTAAAATCAGAGGTTACAATGTCCGGAATGATTGCCTTTTTGGGGAGAATGATGGTAATTGGACCTGGCCAAAATGCTCCAGTTATTTTTTCAACGCGTACTGAATATTTTTTCACATAACTATATCGTTCTAGCCAGGAACTATCTAGCACGTGCAAAATCAATGGGTTATTTAATGGACGACCTTTGATGGTAAAAATTTTCCTAACAGCTTCTTCATCGAGTGCATTGGCGGCGAGACCGTAGACAGTTTCTGTTGGCAAAACAACAACTCCTCCTCCCTTCAATTCCCGGGATGCGGCAGCAATATCAGCATTCATAGGAACGCTCTATTTCATCAGAAGCATATTGCGGGCCCGTTTTATCATCCGCGTGACATGGCGTTGTTGATGTGCTGTTAATCCGGTAAACTTCCGTGCCAAAATTTTCCCTGTTCCTGTAACAACCATGGATAATTTCTCCACATCCGTATACTTCAGTTCCAATGGAGAAACGTTTTTTATCAATTGTGACTCTGTGCTGGCTTCTTCTTCCATTGCCTGCAAATCAATGGGAAGGTACGACATTTTGCAAGACAAAAATTAAAAAACGAGATATAATTAGGCGTGAAAATGATTTTAAAATCAAAAATTTCTACTAGGAGAAGAATAATGATCTCCGAAATATCAATCGGAAGGATCACACTGCTAATCAAACATTGAGAGATGTTGAAATTCTTTGCACAGACAAGGTAAGGCTCATTTGCTATAGATAGAAAATAAAGCTTCTGCCATCTTTGAAGGAATTTCTGCAATTGCAACACCGGCATCGCGGAGGGCTGCCAATTTGCTTTCAGCACTTCCATATTTGCCGGATACTATTGCCCCTGCGTGTCCCATGCGACGGCCTTGGGGCGCACTTGTTCCAGCAATGAACGCGGCGACTGGTTTTTTGACATGTTGCTTTATATAGGCAGCCGCAAGTTCTTCAGAATTTCCTCCGATTTCTCCCACCATCAAAATCGCTTCGGTTTCCGGATCAGCATTGAACATTTTTATCACATCCAGGTGTGTCATCCCGATAATTTGGTCACCTCCAATACCAACGCATGTTGACTGGCCGCTGCCTCGTTGGGTCACCTGCCAGACTGCCTCATAGGTAAGTGTTCCCGACCGCGAAACGATTCCAATGGGTCCAGGCCTGTGAATATAGGCCGGCATGATTCCAATTTTACATCGCTGGCCAGGGGAGATTATTCCAGGACAGTTTGGGCCAACAAGGCGCGAATTAGAATGTTCCAACGCCACGCTTACCCTAACCATATCCAGTACAGGAATCCCTTCCGTTATGCAAACTATGAGCTTTAAATTTGCTTCGATGCATTCCGTGATCGACGCGACTGCAAACATGGGAGGTACGAAGATCAAAGCCGTGTCGACTCCTTCATTGATTACACTTTCCTGAACCGAATTAAAAATCGGAACATTACTTGCCGTTATTTGACCACCTTTACCCGGGGTAACCCCTGCCACTATTTTAGTTCCAAACTCCAGACACTGGTTTGAGTGAAATGTTCCAGCTTTTCCGGTAATTCCACAGACTACCACACGTGTTTCTTTGTTGACCAAGATACTCATTTGTTAAGTTCTAAATTAATTATTATTTGCACAGGTTAACGATTGTATTGGCAGCATCATCGAGGTCATCGGCAAAGGTAATTCTTAGTCCACTGCTGTTTAATACCTCTTTCCCTTCTCTGACATTTGTACCTTCAAAACGAACAACCATGGGAATAGACAATAGGGTTGCCTGGGCGGCGTTTACAATCCCTTGTGCCACCGCATCGCATTTTACAATCCCTCCAAAAATGTTAACAACAATTCCCCTAATATTTGGATTTTTAAGGATGATTTTAAAAGCACGGGTGATCTGCCCCTCATTTGCTCCTCCTCCAATGTCCAAAAAATTTGCTGGTTGCCCCCCATGGTACTGTATTAGATCCATCGTTGCCATGGCAAGTCCAGCTCCATTTACTAAACATGCAATATTACCATCGAGGGCAATATAATTCAAATTATACTGCAACGCTTCCACTTCATTTGGATTTTCTTCCTCGATATCACGCAGTTTTACAATATCTGGGTGGCGTGGGAGAGCACTATCATCGAAATTTATTTTCGAATCAATTGCTAGAAAATGCCCACTTTTATCTAAAACAAGTGGGTTAATCTCAATTAGAGAACAGTCTTTGACTATAAACAGTGCGTATAGTTGCAATAGCAAGTCGGATAATTCCTGGGTTTGTTCTGTGGTTAATCTTATTCGGCTGGCCAACTCTTTTATTTGACTAATCGTCAGTCCCATGGAGGGTTCGATGATGATTTTATGTAATTTTTCCGGTGATTTGTCGGCTATGGCCTCTATGTTAACGCCTCCTTCCGTGGAAAGCATTAGCACAGGCCTTCGAAGATTTCTGTCGACCAAGATCGCGACGTAGTACTCCCGTGAAAATCTTACCGGCTCTACCAAATATACTTTGTGGACAACTTTACCGCCATTTCCAGTTTGCTTGGTTACCAATGTATTTCCGAGCATGTTTTTAATAACATAAAAGGCTTCTTTTTTGGAAGAGGCAAATTTTACACCTCCATGACCAAGGTCATTTTTAAAATGCCCGGCTCCTCTCCCGCCAGCATGGATTTGGGCTTTGACACAGATCTTGTCAAAATGCAACGCACCCAGAATAGCCTGACAATCATCCTTCGAAGCTATCATCACTCCAAATGGCACTGGTATGTTGAATTCCTTTAATAAATTTTGTGCCTGATATTCATGGATATTCATAAACCACTGGCCAACAATATGACAGCAATTCTACACCATACAACATTTTTCTATTATAAAGTGTTTTGTCCCATGTAATTGGTTCGCAATATTTGACCTCCTTAGGGCGTATTTATGGAGAATTTTTACAAAAAGCAGTTTTCTTTGGGAAAAATGTTTATTTTATTGACTTTTAAAAATTCCCATATTAGAGAATAACCAATTTTTCATTCAAATGAATACAAACACTCCTCTAGTTGTGCTGTCAGAAGATGACAAAAAATTGGCAGAGATCTTGCAAAAGCAAATAGAAATTTCCGGCATGGATGTCCGAACATTTTACGATGGTTCAGGTACCGTCGAGTTTTTGCAAAGGGAAACAGCCAGCATATTACTTCTCGATATTAATTTACCCGACATCGATGGTTTTGATGTTATAAAACAACTCCAAAACAGTCATGTAGAAATTCCTGTAATTTTTCTAACGGCTTTTTCAGATGAATACTATAAGTTGAAAGGGTTCGACGCGGGTGCCGAAGATTTCATAACCAAACCATTCAGTTTTACGGAATTAATCGCGAGAATAAAAGTCGTGCTGCGGAGGACCTATGGCAGAGATAGGGATAATGTTTCCAGCAATGTTACCTTATGTGATGATGATTTTGAATTTTGTGGAGCGGTAATAAAGCCATCCTTGATGCAAATAATTTTCAAGAATGGTAATGCCATCCCGATAAGACGGAAGGAGTTGGGAATTTTAAAACACTTTGCTTCCAATGAAAATACTATTCTAAGCAGGCGTAATCTTATCCATAATGTTTGGGGAAAGTATGCCAACATCAGGAGCCGGTCATTGGATCAATACATCGTCAAGATTCGTCAGTTGCTCAAAGAAAACGAATCCGACGCCAATGCTTTACGCACCTTACATGGAATAGGATATATTTATACAACAAAATCCGGTATTCCTGACATGACTCGGCGGGAGTATGCGGACACTTTCGACGTAATGCTATAAGTTTTTCTCCTACATAAGATAAAACCTCGGATAAAAAAAATTAGCAAAGTTTTTCTTGCTTGTTGACAGGTTTGCCTGTGAAGAGAGTCAAAGTTTTCGCCACGAAAGGCTACCGATAGGCAAATAGGGAATAAGAGGCACGTGGTACCATTATGGAGGACGTGGTTGACGCACTGCCTCATACAGCGTTTTTCCTTGCCAAATTCTAGCAATGAAATTTCATATTGCCGTTAGTTGCGCAACTATGAAATTCGATATGCTGGGCAGTGGGAGTACAGGGAATTGCGGTCTCATAAAGACAAAAAATAGCATCGTGTTAGTGGATGCAGGGTTCTCATGTAAACGCATAAAAGAAATGTTAATTGCCCGCGAGATTTGCCTTGAACAGGTGAGCGCCGTGTTCATAACCCACGAGCATTTTGACCATATCCAAGGGCTGCGTGGTCTATCAAAGTTTAGGCACATAAGCTTTTTTGCCAATGAAAATACTGCCAATGCCATAGAAAATAAATACAAATTTAACATACCCTGGCAGACATTTTCAACCGCTGATAGGTTGACATTTAATGATTTAAGCATTGTTTCCTTCAGCGTCCCCCACGATGCCGTTGATCCCTTGGGGTACGTTTTTTCCGTGGAAGCTGACAGCAGTACTGGAGGGATGCATAGCATAGCATGGATGACGGATTTGGGATACATTCCATCTCATGTTTTACCCTATGTTTCCAATGTTGACCTGCTCATACTTGAATCTAATTATGACAACGACCTATTGACCATGGATACGAAACGTCCACCTTTCATTAAGGCTAGAATTCGCAGTCGATATGGCCATTTGCCAAATGAAATGGCGATAAATTTTATAAAAAATAACAAAAGCAATCAATGGAAAAAGATTATCCTGGCACATGTCAGTGCCGACTGTAACAATGAAAGATCCATACGGAAACTATTGGATACCATCGAGGGGCTCCAATTCGAGGTTGACATAGCACACCCCTAGAAACCCCTTCCCAAATATCGGTAATTTAGCATGTCACACCACAGGCGATATCGCCCCATACATGTTAGTGTTATGTTGTCATTTCCTTCCAATTTTTCACACAGTCCAGCGTTACAATTTTCTAGCTCGATTTGGTGTTGTTCTCCATTGATTGCTTCCCAGCTACTTTCATCGTCGATCGCTATGGTTTTCTTTTTTGCAATGCGAGATGCATGAATTTTCAGCAACTTTTCTAGGGAAGCCATCGGATAGCGCTTGACATCCCAAGATTGGGGATAAAAACTAGCAAAAACCGTCTGCAAGTTATTTGTTATAACTGCTTTCCCATCTTTGGTAAAGGAAGTCAGTATGCAATTCAACATCGGGCACCCATTGCGAAGAAAATCGAAAATAATTTGCAATCGCGAATGCTGATTATCGCCATAAAATACAGGTGAATACATCACGAAACAATCATCGTTTCCTATTTTTAGTAGGGTCTTTTCGTTAAATTTATGCGCAAGAATCAACTGCCGTGTTTGGTCGAAAAATTTTCCCATTGGCCAAATAAAATTTTCCGTACATTGCCTAAACCTTGGAAATATGGGAATATCAATTTTTGCAAAAATGTTTGTCAATCTCCATAATCTCATGGATTCTATCAAAAAGACCACCAATAATACTGTTATCATGAGTAGCGGAATTGGTCTAGGTTCTTCGCTACACGCGTTTACCAAAAATGAAAAAAACAATGAACAGGAAATTCTTGCAGCCCACATGTTAACAAACGCAAATTTTGGACTTCCAATGTGCCGTCTAAGATTCAAGAAAATTGCCGTTAGCAAAAAAAATATGGCGGCCCAATCTCCATTTGTTGATGATTCAAAAATCTTCGATGTCATATCTCCCCAGTGTTTCCCAATATCGTTAGCGTTTCCCAGTATTATTTTTCAATGATTCTAAATATTTCCAAAATGACGAATGTTGCTCGATCATTTGCATTTCACTAACCGGAAATTTTGCCCTGAATAAGAAATCCGACAGGGTATGTTGCGGCAGCACGTAGTGGCAATACAAAGTATCGCTATTAATCTTTTCAACGTATACCCTGAGCATATCCACTTTCAAGCGATAATACGTTTTTCCATCGCGGTAGAAGTTGGGAATACTCGAATCCTCATTTTTAAATGCTTTTTCTGAGAGTTCGCTAATGCGACTAACCAGCTGTAATTGTTCATCCTTTGCGAACTTATCCAATTCCGAAAGACTTTGCTCACTGAAGGTAAGTTGATACATATTTTCCTAAAATTAAATTCAGTTTTTTAAAAAAAGCAAATTTTGATTTCATACTAGTTCATATAATCCTACAACTAAGAGCAACCTTGGAGAGAAATGCCTTCCACGGTTCGTGGCTTCGGAAGGGCGACATTCACACTCGACTTTTTTACTAAAAAGACTTTCTTGGTCGGCTCATGGAAGCATTAAATAAGGTTTTTATCCCCGAACAGGTGGAAGGGAAATGGACGTCCAAATGGCTGAACGATTGTTGCTTTGACAAAGCAATGGATAAGGCAAAGAAGTCTTTTTGCATTTTGATGCCTCCACCGAATGTGACAGGTGTATTGCACATGGGACATTTGCTCAATCAAACTCTACAGGATGTGTTCATACGGCATGCCAGACATTGCAACAAATGTGCCACCTGGATTCCTGGCACGGATCATGCAGGAATTTCTCTGCAAGTAAAAATTGAAAAGGAGTTAATGGAAAACGCTCTCAATCCTAGGGAAATTGGACGTGAAAGGTTTCTGGAACGCGCCAGGGCCTGGCGTGATAAACATGGTGGGATCATTTTGTCGCAATTGAAAAGTCTTGGGGTTTCCTGTGATTTCAAAAATCAAGTTCATACCCTCGATGAAAGCTATAGCCAGGGAGTATTGACAGCTTTCGTTGAACTATATAAACGCGGATATATTTACCGTGGGAAACGGATGGTAAACTGGTGCCCTAAAACACTAACGGCCCTAAGTGATGAGGAAATAATCATGAAGCCACAAAAAAGTAAATTGTATTACATCCGCTACGAAGTTATAGAACGTCCTGGGCAGTTTATTGAAATTGCTACCACGCGCCCGGAAACAATTCCGGGGGATGTGGCGATTGCTGTTAATCCGGAAGATGAACGATATAGAAACCTAGTCGGGCTACATTGCAGGTGCCCACTAAATGAAGCGGAAATTTCAATCATTGCGGATGATACCGTCGTTCGAGATTTTGGGACCGGAGCTTTGAAAATTACACCTGCCCATGCAGCTGTCGACCTAGCAATCAGCCAGCGGCACAATTTACCGATAATTGATATTTTAAATGCTGATGGAACTTTAAATGCTCTAGCCGGCAGCGAATTCGCTGGTTTAGATAGATTTGCTGCCCGTGAAAGAGCGGTGGAAAAATTGCAAGCGATTGGGACATTGGTAAGAATAGAAGAATACGAAAATAGTATTGGATTTTCCGAACGGGGCGACGTTCCCATTGAACCAAGACTTTCCGAACAGTGGTTTCTAAAATATCCAAAGGTCAATGAGGCGAAACGTGCGGTCTCGGAAGGATTTATAAAATTCTACCCGAAACATTGGGAAAAGACCTATTTACACTGGCTGGATAACATCCAAGACTGGTGCATTAGCCGCCAGCTGTGGTGGGGCCATCGCATTCCTGTTTGGTACAAAAAAAATTCTGATCGTAGCGATAGCCACAATTTGCATGTTTCCGTTGATGGTCCTTCGGACATTGAGAACTGGGAACAGGACGAAGATGTTTTGGACACCTGGGCATCGTCTTGGATATGGCCATTTGGCGTTTTCGGATGGCCGGATCAGGAAAAAATGCACAGAGAATATTTCTCATATTTCTATCCAACCAATATTCTAGTAACGGGCCCCGACATTATATTTTTTTGGGTTGCTCGAATGATCATCGCCAGTATGGAATTCATTGGACCCAACAAAAAATCTCTAAATAGCGAAGAAATTAAGGTACGCATTCCTTTTAAAAGTGTATATTTTACAGGGATTATACGGGATAAAGCTGGGCGTAAAATGTCAAAAAGCCTAGGGAATTCACCGGAACCATTGGATCTAATTGCTAAATATGGTGCCGACGGTGTGCGATTTGGGATTCTACTAAGTGCGGCCAGTGGCCAGGATTTGATTTTCAGCGAAGACAATTTGAAACTGGGAAGAAATTTTTGCAACAAACTATGGAATGCATTTCGTTTCAGCCGAATAAACCGTGCATATAAACCGTATACTAAAATATCCTTGGCCGACATAATTGCAAAAATTTCCATTCAAGATCTAGACATAGACGACCATGCGATTTTGTTAAATTTGATAAAATTTTGCAGCACGTTCGAGGAACAAATGGAACACTTTGAAATCAATGCTGCCGTAAATTCCATAAGTTCATTTTTTTGGAATGAATATTGCAGTTGGTATGTCGAAGCTTCCAAAACTAGATTAAGGGAAGGAAATAAAACAGTGTCTGCTGTCCATGACATCATTATGCGGCAGTTACTACTTCTTTTAAATCCATTTATGCCATTCATTACCGATGAATTATGGAACATGGGCGAACATGACCAACATAGTATGCAAAATGTTTATTGTGAAACGTCGCAAGATTTACGATTAGCATTTGGTATTCTTGGCTTGGATAAAACTGCTACCAACATGGTTACCCAACTTAAAGAGTTTTTAAATTTATCCCGACGGTTAATTTCTCAGTCCCAGGAATTAAAAGAGCGTACATCTCTGTTGATTTGTCCAAAAAACGAAATAGCAAGGAGGGTTGTGGGTGATTATATTCCTAAATTACAAAAGCTCGTTGGCATAGAAAAAATAGGTTTTACCAATGAAATTCTTCAATTTTCATCCGTTCAAACATCCCTAGGAACAGTTTATCTCCATGTGGAAAGGATTAATGCCGCTGAAGAAAAAAAGAAGCTTACTTTGGAAATTGAAAAGCTTTCCAAACTGATAAGGTTGAACAAGATACAATTATCGAATAAGAAATTTTTTAGCCATGCTCCTGCGCATATTGTTGAAGGAGCCCAAAGAATGCTACGGGAAAACACTTTCAAACAGGAAGAGCTACGCAAAATTTTATCAACGATGGAATAGCCTTTTGCCGGGGCTTTCCTGCGTAAAGCCATGACCCAATAAAAAATGCATTCCCTTTTGGTTTTTCTATGGTTTGGAATGTTTCCATATACCCTAATGTCCTACATGGCGATCCACAAGGACTTCGTCTATTATTGTCTTGCAATATGATTCCAATGCAGCAATGGAGCATCCATGCCTTCCTCGTATAGCTATTTTCATGAAACTCTCCTCACAAGACCATTTTGCTTATTATTTTTTTCATTAGAAATAAACTCTTGCCGGAATCGCTGGGATCACTGGGAAAGGGCATGATTTATCCATTATATTTCTGACTTTTCAGTATCATGGAATGCTCTTCCATCAATTTCTTTTTTTATGAAAAGTGACAGCAGCAGGCCAACAAAGGCTAAAATTGGCATGGTTAGGAGGGCATTTCTAAAAGCGACATGAGATATTACTTCCGTATCGCAGGTAGAATTTTTTCCCATCAGCCAGCCGACTATGGGTTGGAATATTCCTCCGACAAGCATTACAATCATGTTGATTACCGCAATTGCACTACCTTTCGCACTCGGTAAATTAGCCTCTAGACTTGCAACAAAACAAATCACCTGCGGACTCGAAGATATGCCGGCTGAAAACAATAATAATCCTACGATAAATGGAGATTGTATGGGACATATCAGTACTACTGAGAAAAAAATTGTACTTAGAAAACACCCAAGGACTAACAGTTTCCTTCTACGCCCTATTAAATCTGATAATAATCCAACTAGCGGCCCTCCGACTAGCCACCCTATGTAAAGCATGCTGACAACTTTGGCAGCCTCTGCCTTGTGTAAACCCAATGCGCTCTGTATGTATTGAACCCCCCAAAGATCACCAAATACGACGGTTGGCATATACAAGCAGCTGGCTACTAACCCTACTATCCATGTTTGTTTGTTGCGGCAAACCGAAATTAGTCCAGCAACAAAATGTGCCAATGGGGATCGGTCAGATTTTGCAATCTGTTGTTTTTCTCTCTCCCAATAGGGTGTTTGCGGGATAAACAGGTATACAATTATAAACGTTACCAATCCTACAATTGCCAATAGCACCAATGACATCCTCCACCCGGATTTGTCTATCAAAACCGATAGTGGAGCCTGTCCCAAAAGAGCCCCACAGATCCCAAGTGATGTGGCTAGGCCCGACAAAAAAGCCAATTTATTTTCATGGAACCACACCGCAGCTAGGTACATGACCCCAATGAAAGCACAACTTGAGCCTACTCCCGCTAAAATCCTTCCTGCAGTTACATAAATTAGGGAACCGCTTGGAATAATCATGCAAAGACAACCAATGGATACTAGAATGGAAGCCGGGAAAAGCACTTTTTTGCCTCCAAATCTATCGAATAGTAGGCCGGCAAACAATTGTAGGGGAGCATAGACCAAATAATAGGCCCCCAATACGGCCCCCATCGTCGCAGCGGATGCACAAAACTCCACAGCCAGTTCGTGTTCCATTACACTGGGAGCAATGCGGACTGCATATTCATATAAGTAGAAAATTGATGCTGCTATCCATGCAAACCAAGCAACACGACCACTCTTTTTCTCATGCTTCATTATGTCTCTGCCATCAATTTGCATAATTCTTCAACCCAAGACAATAGAAAAAGTCAAAACGATAACATAATTTATTTAAAAAATTTAAAAAGAAATTCCATCGCAGAATTTTGGGTATTGATTGGGGAAATTTTTATCCCAATATTTTCCACATCTTTAAAAATTAATTTTTGGTAAGCGGCGTATTTGGTTTCTATCCTAGACATCGTTTCAGTATCATTGGTGTCAATTTCGAAAATTTCGCTGGTCTCCGAATCTTCGACCGTAATTCTACCAAGCTGCGCCAACAACATGTCGTTGTTATCCACTATCGGAAGTATCATTACATCATGCCTTGACTTCAAAATGTGTAGCTGGGCTAATATTGCCTTTCTACCGACGGTCAAAGCAAACGTATCACAAATCAAAATAACCCTAGAGCGCTTGGTTAATACTTTGTTCAGGAATTTCAAGGCAACTAACAAATCTGTCCGTAGCTTTTCCTGCGAATGAACTATTTTGTCGATTGCGTATTGGAAACACTGAACACGCCGCCGTGGCGGAAAATATTTTTCCACTCCACTGGAAAACATAAGACAACCCACCCTGTCGTTATTTTTTTCCGACAACCGGAATAGGGTCTTTAAAATATCCATGGCCAATGAAATTTTCGGCTGCCTTTTGGTTCCAAACTTGATGGATTCGCTGACATCCAATGCAAAAATGATGTCATTTCCGCTATCGGCACAAATATTGTTCACGGACAAAGCATTGGTTTTTGCAGTGATATGCCAATTTATGAGACGGATGTCATCCCCTGCCACATACTCCCTAGCATCGGCCAATACAATACCACTTGGATAAAAGAACTTGCGATACAGTTTCGAAAGTACGTTTTTAGTCCACAAAGTCATAGCCAATTACCTATTCAATCGCCGACAGTAACCATTTGGCAACGGACATATCTTTTCCCGCGGATAGTATTTTTTCCAACTCCTTCGAAACCTTCCGCAATGGATGTTGAAGCTTTTCGTCGTCGATATATGGTAAAATATACTTTGCAACAGATTTTGGTTTCAATTGGGATTGTATAAATTCCCGCCACACGCATCGATTTAGTAAAATATTTGCAATGCCCAAATGTTTTACATTTACTAACATTTTTCCCATAACATAGGTCAATGGATGAGTTTTATACACAATGGCACCAGGAATACCCTTCAGACAACATTTGAGAGACATGGTGCCCGAACTCATGATGGCGGCACACACATCAATGCTATCCCCGTCGGGTACGAATGTTATTTTATCTAACAGCTTTGAAAATCTCCTATTTAAAATTTTTCGCAGGATAGCCAATATCGTTTCATCGGGATATACCACAATTGCCGTACATTCACTCCTATGTTTCAAAATTTCATTGAAACTATCTAACAGTAAGGGGAAAATTTTTTTAACGGCAGGACACCTGCTGCCAGGAAGTAGCAAAACTGGTCCCCTAGGGTTGTAGGTAATATTTAACTTGTAAGAATCTGCTACAAAAGGATGGCCCACAAAACTGACGTCCAGATTGGTTTTCTTAAACCAATCTTTTTCAAAAGGGAAAATCGTTGCCATTTTATCGACAAATTTTGCCATTTTATAGCATCGCTTTGGTTTCCATGCCCAAATTTGTGGTGATATGTAATAGAGAACTTTTATATCCCCACCGGCTTTTTGAGAAAGCTTGCCGTCGAAGAGCATTTGGGCCAGCCGAATGTTGAAACCCGGGTAATCTATAAGACAAACGGCACGGGGATGATTGCTTTTGATCCAAAAAAATACCTGCTTTATCAGTTTCGTAAAGAAGAAAAAATTCCGCAAAACTTCGTACAAACCAACCACTGAAAACTTTGTCATGTCTAAAATAACATCGGCTCCAGCGTCCCTAAGAGCGCTCCCTCCAAATGCCACAACATTGATACCGGGACGTATTTTTTTAATCTCTACCAGCATTTCTGCCGCATGCTGGTCGCCCGAATGTTCTCCTGCTATGATAACTAAATCTACTTTCTTCCCTATGTGGGATTCTAGGTCAAATTTTGAATTCTTCACCTGTGGGGCAGAGTAAAATGAGCCAAACGGTTTTGTCAAATCATATGGGAAAATACGCGCCAATTCCTGTTTAATACTTTCCACAATGTTTTTTTGATAAAAAGAGCTTAGCTAAAAAACCCATCGGATTGCAGGGTGAGTTTTTATCTTTCTGAAATGTGGTCTCTTCCCTGGGCAACAAAAAAGTATCCGCTGCCATACAGCTAGAAAAGATGTACGGCAAAATACCCGTACAATCCGTTTCTGCCGTAAAATTATACCGGCGGACGGAACAATTTTTAAAA
>JAITBI010000034.1 GCA_031283685.1 Puniceicoccales bacterium
TTTAAAAAATGGCTATTGGTCAAATAGGCTGTCGATGGATTTTACATATCGATTACCGGACGCATCTGCAAATACGATGTGATCTCCGTTTGCCTCCGAAATGAAAACCGTAGAATCGGAGGTTATCGGACCTTTACCGTCAATTATTCTATTATCGACTTTTATTTTGCACGAATTTTTATCGCACATTACTTCCGATACCCTATGGTTGTGAAAAAAGCTATCCACGACCTTTTGAAGGTCAGTGTAGCCTAGCGAGGCTCGGGCAAGGACGCGATCTTTCTTCGACCCCTTGTGTTTTGAAGCGACGCTTCCATTTTCGTAGCCGTGCAAAACATAGCGTTTTTTCCTTAGGAGGTCTTTTTCATGTTTTACTGCAAGGGCTGCCCGTGCATACTCTATCTTTAATACTTGGCTATCGTAAATTTTTAATCCTACGAATGCTACAATCGTGAAGGCCAGAGGTAATACCACTGCAGGCTTTTGCAAGACCGCCAAAGCATTGCTATGGGAAAACTGAGCTTTTTGTGCTGAAAATCGAGCTTTTAGTAACGTACGAGCGTTTGAAATTGAAGATTTCAAGCTCGCAACACGGCTGTTACATGTCACCTTAAAAGCACTGGCAGACTTTTTCAGGAAAGCATGGAAAGATGTAAATGGATAGGCAATGGCTTTCACTGTAGCGTTGATAAACTTTTTGACAAATTGGAGTTGTGTACGGATAAATGTCAAAATCAAATTATACACTTTGTGAATAATGTTTTTTGCGGATAAGCATAGGAACAAAACCCCCTCACACACCATTTGGCTGGTAAAAATGGAAGCGGATACCGAAAATTTTAGGACATTAATCAGCTTTTGGTTCCCGGATTTGATAAGACTTCGAGATTTTATCAAACAGGATCGCACAATGCTGCTCCCTTTCGTTATCAGCAAACATATCAAGTCAACCATGAGCATGATGCCAATCCTTGTCGCTTGCAAAGAAACAACGAAGGCAAACTCAAACAAATTAATAAATTGGGAAATAATTTTTAAGAATTGTTTGCGGAGTTTTGACATTGCCGGCACTAGGGAATTTTGGGTAAAATCTTTCACTGCCGTTGAAAATTTTCGTATTTTCTTTGACAAATTTCTGTGCAAGTTGGGTCGGGCATCTTGCAAACATTTGTTTTTTTCGGATGAATTTTTCATGTCAATCAATGGTAAAGTCATTCTACGGATAAATTACTCTACGTCGATGGGCACAAGGTCCCAAATTTTTGCCGCATAATCTTTAATCGAACGGTCGCTGGAAAACTTTCCAGAACGTGCAATGTTTAAAATTGCTTTTTGTGCCCACTTTTGCTTATCTTTGTATGCTTCGTCAACTTTCTTCTGTGTCTTCACATAATCTTCGAAATCAGCCAACGCGAAGAATGGGTCACCGCCATCGAGCAGACTATTTCTTATGTTCCTAAGTGGAGCTTCTCCATATTTGGTCACAAAGAAATTTGATGCCATCCAGTCTAAAATAGAGCGTAGTTCTTCATTTTTATTGTAGTAATCATAGGGAAAATAACCCCTTGTGAGAAGTTTTTTCAGTTCTATTTCCGTGTGGCCAAAAACAAAAATATTAGCATCTCCAACTTCCTCTTTAATTTCAACATTTGCTCCATCAAGAGTACAAATTGTACAAGCTCCATTCATCGCCAGTTTCATATTTCCTGTGCCCGACGCTTCCTTTCCCGCCGTAGAAATCTGTTCCGATAGATCCGCCGCTGGAATAATATCGCAGGCAAGTGAAACATTATAATTTGGCAAAAATATCACCCGTATTTTATCGTTGTTTGGATTGTTGTTTATTTCATTTGCCACAATGTTGATCCCGTGAATTATTTGTTTCGCCATGTAATATCCGGGAGCCGCTTTTGCTCCGAATATAAATGTTCGCGGTACTATGTTCTCGTCACCCCTAATGACACGTTTATACAGGTGTAAAATGTGTAATAGATTGAGGTGCTGCCGTTTATATTCATGTAAACGTTTAATTTGTACGTCGAACAGGGAATTTGGGTCGACCTCTATGCCGCATAGTTTAGAAATTTTTTTGGCGAGAGTTAGCTTGTTTGACATTTTAATTTCTAAAAACTTTTGTTGAAAAGTAGGATTGTCGGCAAAGTCCTCCAATTTCCGCAATTGTTCGAAATTCTCTGTCCATTTTTGCCCAATTGCTCGGTCGAGTAGTTTCGAAAGATTTGGGTTGCAACACCTAATCCACAACCTTGGTGTTACACCATTGGTAACATTCGTGAATTTTTCCGGATGTACTTGATAAAACAATGGAAATAGCAAATTCTTCACCAATTCCGAATGCATGGAAGCCACGCCGTTTATATATTTACAACATACGACAGCCAAATATGCCATACGGACAACCTTATTTCCATCGCCGCTAATGATGGACAGGGCATGTTTTTTGGAATCATCACCTGGCCATTTTTTTTCAACTTCTTCCGTAAGGAATCTGCGGTTGATTTCACAGATTAGCTGATAGTGTCTTGGAAGCAAATGTTCAAACATTCCGACCGGCCACTCTTCCAGTGCTTCCGGAAGCAGTGTGTGATTTGTATAGGAAAAAGTTTGCTTGCAAATATTCCAAGCCTTATCCCACGGAAAATTTTCTTCATCGAGCAAAATACGCAATAGCTCCACAATTCCAATCGTAGGATGCGTGTCGTTCAATTGAATGGTTACCTTTTTAGTAAAAGAATCAAATCTTTTGTTGCCATTTTTAAACCTACGAATGATGTCTTGAATGGAACAGCTGACGAAAAAATACTGTTGGGTTAATCTCAAGACTTTGCCACCTTCCGTGGAATCGTCGGGATACAACACCTTTGAAATGGTATCATTTTTTACCTGCTTATCCATTGCTTCAAAAAATTTGCCTTCGTTGAACATTTTCAGGTCAAACTCACTTGCTGAACGCGCCTCCCATAGGCGCATAAAGTTTACCGTATTTGATTTGTATCCAATTACTGCAACGTCCCAAGGCACTCCTTGTATTGTTTCATAGCCTTTCCAAACGGGCTTCAAATTCCCATTGTTATCGTAGCTGTACTCGACTTTACCGTACAGCTTGACAATTTGGGTATTTTCCGGTCTACAAACTTCCCATGGTGTTCCGGACATTAACCAATTGTCAGGCTTTTCCACCTGTTTCCCATCCACCAGCTCCTGGCGGAAAAGTCCCAATTCATAGTGAATTCCATAGGCTACAGCTGGATAATTGAGGGTCGCTAAAGAGTCCTGCAAACAGGAAGCTAGCCGACCAAGCCCTCCATTTCCCAACCCCATATCCGGTTCCACATTTACAATATCATCGAAACTTTGCCCTAGGACTTCAAGCGTTTTCTTTGTATCATCAAGAATGCCGAGGTTGATCAAATTATTTTTTAATAGTCGACCCGGCAAATATTCCAGCGACATATAATAAACTCTTCGCACATTATTTGTATGATGGACTTTTTGTGTGCGTATGAACTGGGACATTATCATTTCTTTTGCCATCAGGCACACCGCCATCCACCAGTCGCGCAATGTCGCAGATGTTTGATCTCTGGCCAGGTCAAATTGTAAATGTTTAATTATTGATTCTTTGATTTTCGATTTAAAATCCTGTGTTTGTATTTTCTCATCCATTAACTTACTTCCATTTTTTTTGGTTATTTTTGCGACTTTCCCAAGATCTAATCTTTCCATTTTTACCCAGCTCAGAAAAATTGAATGCAAATTTTTAATGATTTCAATCCAAAAATATCAAACTAACAAATTTTTGTTTTGACTTTTCGCGATGTTCCCACTTTAAAGAGCATATTGTGAATAATATAAATAGTAACGGTTTAAACAAATTTTTCAACATTGTTCAAAAAGGAGTCGATACTGTAACAAAAGTTGTGCCTAAATTGGTAGAAAAAACATTGCCATTAGTAACTACCGGTATGGTTGCGAAAGCTTTTTCAAAAACTCCTCCGATATGTGTACCATTGATGCAAAAAGCACGGCCATTAGTGCAAGCATTAGCACAGCCAAGCAGTGAGTTCTTTACGGGACAAACTTTTCCGGAGAACCACCCGGTCCCTATAAGTGACATGTTCCAAAAGTGGGATCCGGAATACATTGAGTTTATTCAAACTCATTGCATGAAACCATTTGAATGGTGCGTGGGTCCCGGTGTTTCTAACATAGAAGATCCAGACAAGGTTTTTATTGCTAGGAGCGAATTTGCTCCGGATATTTCCGTTGAACGGGCGAAAAGGTTTAAATTCATATTGCCTTCGAATATCGACGAACGCGTGAAACGTAATCCAAATTTGAAAGTAAGGCCATTAATGATAAGATGTTTTGGGGTTGGGTCGGGAAATACCTTGAAGCAAATAAAAGAGGGGGCAGGAAATGTACTTTCATTACCAACCGATAGGCTGGAATCCGCCAATGCTCTGATACTGTCTCATATTGAATCAAAACAGCAAGAGTTTAAATCTGATCCAAATGTTTTGGTCGTTCCCTTTATAACAGGATTTTCCCTGGGAGGTATGTTTGCTAATGCCATAGCAGTAAAAAATAACTTCACATCGATCACTGTTAATGGTTTAGGTCTTGGGGAATCCGGTTGCAAATTTGTCGGGGAAAAAAATTGGAAAAGAGCACAACAGCAGTCAAATAGTCACATTGCCATGTTTGTTGACCAGGACTTTGTAGCATCATCAGATTCAGCATGGCGTGGTGTCACAAAAATACCAGGCCACATTGTTCGCATACCAAGCAATAATCCTAATCCTACCATTTCTCAAATGACCAAAATCCACTTCTATAAAAACCACTTCAACAAAGCGCTCCAAGATTATCGTGTTTCTTGTTTACCTGCAGCTAACCGGTTAATTGCCTAAAATGGGGATTTATTAGAAAAAGAAGCATCTTTCCATGGGTATTTAAACGATATAGATGGTGCTTTTTACCACTGACTTGTGACAAAGACCAGGCTCATATATTGTATCATTCCTACCCAAGGTGTAAATATGTTACTAAAGTTCCTCTTTTTCTATGATGTATGTGCTGGAAAAATCTTTTATGATCCATCCATACTTGGATAATTCCTGGCGTAACCTGTCGGCTTCGACGAAATTTTTCGACTGTTTAGCCTGCCACCTTAATTTTGCCAGTCTTTTTATTTCTTGGGGAACTTCAATGTCCTGTTCTTTGTCATCCAAGCGCAAGCCAAGGCAATACATGATCGTTGAAAATTCTCTATGCAGTGTATGCTTTTGCTCTTCATTCAGAGATTCGGGCGAAGTTTCGTTTATAAGCTTAAAAACACTTCCCAAACACGCAGGAGTATTCATATCATCCAAAAGTGCAGAAAATGCACTTTCTAAAAATTTCCATTCGGAAATTTCAAACTTTTGAATATCCTGTAGCGGTGCAATTTTATGGAAAAAATTTTGCAGTTTTTCGATGGCATTCTTCGCCGCTACCAAATTGTTGAACGTAAAGTTTAGCTGTTGGCCATAATGGGCGGCAATGAGAGCATACCTCAGGCATTGGGCGGAATATTTTTTTTTCAAAATGTCACCCAGGGTATACAAATTTCCCAAACTTTTTGACATTTTTGCTCCATCCACCAACAGATGGGCCACATGCATCCAATATCTGACAAATTTCTTGCCATTCGCACATTCGGATTGTGCAATCTCATTTTCATGGTGCGGAAATTTTAAATCCACTCCTCCCGAATGTAAATCTATGGTACACCCCAGATACTTTTTTGCCATGGCACTACATTCTATGTGCCACCCAGGACGACCCTTTCCCCAGGGACTCATCCAAAAATTTTCGCCATCTTCCGGTTTAGTTGACTTCCAAAGGGCAAAATCTGAAACGTTCTCACGATCATATTCATCCGCTAAATTTTTTTTGCCGGCACTGTCGATTTCTTGGGTTTTTAGTTCACGATTTTCAATGTTCGAAAGCCTCCCATATTCTTTAAAAGAAGCAATTCTAAAGTAGACCGAATGGTCCGGAGCAAGGTAGGCAAACCCTTTCTCCATGAGGGTTTTTATCATGTCGATTTGTTCATCGATATGTTCCGTGGCTTTAGGTTCAAAGTCGGGCGATTTCATGTTCAAAGCTTCGCAATCTTCGTGAAAAATCTTTGTCCATTTTTCCGTAAAAGTTTTTAATGAAACATTGTTTTTTATTGAATCGCGAATGGTCTTATCATCAACATCCGTAATATTTCTGGCTACACATGGACTATACCCTTCTACTTCTAATATGCGGGTGAGTACATCTTGTAAAAGATAGGTCCGAAAATTACCAATGTGGGCGTAATTATAAACCGTTGGTCCACAGAAATACATCGTAAATTTTCCATGTGGATTGGGTTGTAGCTCTTCCTTGGCATTCCCTAAGCTATTAAATAATTTCATTACAAACGCCAATATCTATTAAATAACACGGCAAAATCAAATCGATTGTGCTTTCAGTCAAACATTTTTAAACACCGATATCTTCAGTCCTAATCAACGAGACCACTTCTTATGAACAAAGGTTCGATGTCAGGGTCCCTACCCATAAAGTCGCGATATAAAATTTCTGCTTCAACACTATCTCCCCTTGAAAGAACTTTCTCGCGGAATTCATCCCCAACCTCACGGCTTAATACACCGTGTTCTTTAAATTTGTTAAATGCATCGGCATCGAGCACCTCAGCCCATTTATAGGAATAATATCCCGCCGAATAACCTCCTCCGAAAATGTGCTTGAAACTCAAGGTTATGGTTGGCACATATTCTGACAGTGTAATTCTATACGTTCCCAAAACTTGCCCCAATTTATCTTCGATATCTGCATTTGCATAATTTTCATACTTTTGATGCAACTCCAAATCTAATTTTGCGAAACATAGTTGCCCCATCATCCCACTTCCAGACATGTGATTCCTCGCTGCAATCATCTTTCTAAACAGTTCCTCCGGTATTCTTTCTCCCGTTTCAAAATGTTTGGCGAAAGTGTCGAGACTTTCCCGTTCCCAACAGAAATTTTCCATGATTTGGGAAGGCAGTTCGACAAAGTCCCACGCGGTGTTTGCTCCATTCATTGAAGCATATTTGACCTTTCCAAATAAATGGTGCAATGTGTGACCAAATTCGTGGAATAACGTTTCCACTTCTCTGTGGGATAACAATGATGGCGTGTCTTTCGTGGAAGGTGTTAAATTCGTACAGATGGTAGCCGTTGGATAATGCCATGTACCGTTTTCATCCAAATATCCACTTTTGGTATCACTCATCCATCCTCCCGCATGTTTTGATTCCCGCGGATGAATATCCATATAGAGTCCACCAATATAGCCTCCATTCTCTTCAAAAGCTTTGAAATATTTCACATCTTCATGCCAAACGGGAATTGCTTCGCCGGGAGGTACATCATTTTCGTTTTTTGTAAAAAATGTTGGTTGTTCCACAAATTTTATACCATAAAGCCGATTCGCCACTTCAAATAGCCCGGCGATAACATTTTCCAATCGAAAATATGGGCGCAGTTGCTCCTCATCAAAATCAAACCTGGCCTGCCTAAGTTTTTCCGACATGTAGGATGTTTCCCAGGGCACTAGTCTAGATTTTTCAATTCCCATAAACTTCGCTCGAAAGTTTTCTAAATCATCGATATCACGGGCAAAAAACTTTCGTGTCCTATCGTGCAAATTTTCAATGAAAGATAATGCCGTCGACCCATTTTTTGCCATTCTTCTTTTCAGTGCGTAGTCGGCATAGGTTTTGTGTCCCAATATTTTTGCTTTTTCATCCTTCAACCTCAGAATATCCTCAACTAGTTTTTGATTACTATAAGGGTCGTCGTGGCCAACGGTTAACGATGCTCGAAAGATTTCCTCGCGAAGCTTTTCGTTTTCCAAATACTGCATGCATTTTCCCGAAGTACTTGGATTTAGAGAAATACGATACCCTTCGCGACCATGTGCTTTGGCATCTTCTCGCAAAACATCGACGGTAATGCTTGGCAAACCCTTTAATTCCTCGACATTATCCACATACCTTTCCCAGGCATTGCGAGAGTCTAGGACATTTTCCGTGAATTTCTGCGCTTTTTGAGATATTTCCATGTTTATTTCTTTGATTCGTTTCCTCTGTTTGCGTGGTAAATCCGCACCAATATCCCGAAAACTATCCAGAGTATCATTTAAAAGTTTTTTGTCGATTCCCTGTAAGTTTTGTGCTTCTTCCGTCTCAGCAAATGTTTTTATTCTCAACCAAAGCGCATCGTTTAATAAAATATTCGCACTAAATTCTGCAACCCGCGGTAACATTTTGTTATGTTCCTCCCGAAGTTCGTCGGAATTGCACGTCGAATCAAGGTGTGAAACGTATCCCCACGCCACATCGAGAGGATCGGTGGCTTTTTCAAGGGCAATGATGGTGTTCTTAAACGTTAACTTATTTAGGGGTAATGATGAAATTTCATCGATATTTTTTTGTGATAATTCTATGGCTAACGAAATATCCGACTCGATATACTTTGGTAACAACCTATGCCACCCGATTGGGTCATCGTCCGCTAAAAATGGATGATAATTTTTCTTCACTTGTCCTGCTTCTAAAAAATTACAAACAAAAAACAATACCATTAATATGAATGGCTTCATAGTAAAATATGAGCTAATTTTATTTGTAAGACTCTCAATCTTATTTTACATAAATTGTGTAAAATTATGGTGG
>JAITBI010000012.1 GCA_031283685.1 Puniceicoccales bacterium
TAAGACCTATTTTGAAATTCGGAACAACCAAAATGGAGATCTGGAGCATATCAAATTTTATGAAGACGGTAAGCGAAAAACTGAAGGAGAATGTAAAATAACCTACGATAGACGATGCAATAATATGGGCAGAGATATGGGGTTGAATTTACTCATCGTCACAAAGATTCCTGGCCGAAAAGAATATGTAAGCCCAGCATGGATTGTGATAAGTAGATTGAAAAATTTCCCTAAAGTTGCAGAAATAGCTTACATCAAATCAGGTGAGTGGAAATATAGGGATGGGTTGGTTTCCAAAGCCCTAGGGAAAGTGGTGTCTGCAATAAGTAAATTAACCGCAAGGAACGTTTACGATATTGAGTGCATATATGCTACAGCACATCCTGAAAATATAAAATCTATCAATCTTTTGCTACGGAATGGCTTTTATGCCGATGACTCACTGGTAGTGGAAATGGCGGATGGTCCTAGAAAGATATTTTATAAAAAAATCAATGGTAACAATTTACGGAACTAATGTCATTATTAAAGCAAACACTGCTTGACTTAGAAAACCTCAAGATAATTCCCTCCAAAAAGCTTGGTCAAAATTTTTTGGTCGATGATAACATTGTTAATAAAATTATTGCAACTGCAAATGTAAGGAATTGCGACACGGTTATTGAGATTGGTCCGGGACTTGGAGCAATATCAGAAAAAATTTTAAATGTCGGGGCAAAGTTGTGCGCCATTGAATTGGATAGACGGCTTTTCAATTTTCTAAAATCAAAATTCGTGGATTATGACAATTTATGGCTGACACATGGTGATGCGGTAGCTTTCCCAGTTGCCGGGCTGCCGCAGAACGCGATCGAATTTAAAATCATCTCAAATTTGCCATATTCCATTTCGTCGGCTTGGATGGATGCTCTTTTGAAATATCCCTGTTTGCCACAAAGCATAAGTTTAATCACACAAATTGAAATGGCCAAAAGATTTTTTGCTTCCGCTAGGCCATCAGAAATCTGTCCAACTTCAATATTCATCCAATCAGCATATGATAGGGTATGTATGCACAAAGTTTCAGCAAGCTCATTTTATCCAAAGCCCGCGGTGACATCGGTTATAATATCAATGGTAAAAAAGCAAAATGTGTTCCTTTTTAAGCCATGGACAAAACAGGTCATTAGAAGAGTGTTTACAAAAAGAAGAAAACAAATGGGCAGAATCGGTAGAAGCGAGTGCGTAGAATTGCAAAACTGGCTATCGAAGTACAAAATTTTTCCAAACCAACGGCCCGAAGAAATTTCCATACAACAGTGGCAACAACTCGATGAATTTTTTTAAGAAATTATCTGTAAGGTCTGTAGAAAAGTAATTATTTGTGACCTATGGCAAATAAGAGCTCAATTGCAAAAATTTTCCCTCAATTGGAAAAAGGGCAACTGGATCAGTTGGTAAAATATTCCGAGTTACTGAACGAATGGAATGCAAAAATTAATCTCATTTCAAGGAAAGATATTCAAAACGTCGTTGTCAATCACATCGTTCCGAGTTTAGCAATTTCCACGGTTGGAAATTTTACCAAAGGAGAAGAAATTCTGGACATTGGAACCGGAGGTGGCCTTCCCGGAATTCCACTGGCCATTGTTTGCCGCGAAACCAGTTTTACATTGATGGATTCTGTCGGAAAAAAGATCATGGCGGTAAACGATATGGTAAAAAAACTCAACCTGCAGAATGTGAAAACAGTAAACATTCGAGCAGAAGACTTCTTCGATAAATTCGATAAAATTGTCGGCCGGGCGGTAACAAATTTGACCGATTTTTTGAAATATTCGAAAAAACTTTTGAAACCGAAGGGTAAAATTTTTTATTTAAAAGGTGGAGATTATATCAACGATTTAAGATTGCTGCAGGTGTGGAATTCCTATAATGTTGCCGAAATCACCGGCATTCGCGAATTGGAAGATAAGGTGATCTTGGAAATTTTTTAAAATGCATAGGTCAAAATTTTTAGTCGCATTGAATGAAGAAGTACAAATCTTTGTTACAAAGTGTGGTCCCATTGGAAACAATGTCGGATTCATTGAGAACACCAAGCGCTTTGAAGCTGTGTTAATCGATGCTCCATTTGGAGCATTCGAAGCGAGCAAAAGGATTCTACTGCCGGACACGAAAGTGGTTGCTCTTTTGTTTACCCATGGTCACTGGGATCATGTAGGCGATGGTCACATGTTTAAAAATTTGGGAATACAAACCTATGCCCATGAGCTGGACAAGTTATTAATTGAGCATCCGGAATTGGTAGCAATGATTGTCGGATCGGACGTTGACCTTATGCCTTGTAAAATCGACATTGAAGTAAAAGACAACGACATCATTAACATCAACGGATGGCTGGAAGTTTTCTGCCGCTGGATACCGGGACATGCCGCTGGAGATTTAGCATTTTATATCAAGCCACTGGGATGCGTATTTACGGGTGACACATTGTTCAAAGGTAACATTGGAAGGTTTGATTTTCCGGGAGGCAATGAATCGTTACTAATTTCCGGAATAAAGGAAAAGCTCTTGACGCTACCTCAAGATACGATGGTTATCCCTGGCCATGGAAGTTTTACAACCATTTTGAAAGAAAAAAGCAACCCCTACCTCAACTGAAAACTACGCCCTGACAAAATTAAATAGGTGGCACACCTCTACAAATATCTTCTGATATCGGCTTATATCTTGCTGTGAATACCACCTGCTTTATAATTTTAATAGAAGGATAAATTTTCCATCTATATCTTCATGTGTCATGCCTCATATTCTCTCAAGGCAGGATCAGGTTCTTTGCATCTATCTATTAAAATACTTTCTATGGATGGCCAAAGCATGGCCAATGCAACCGCCCAAGAGCCATAGGCGGCTGCGTTATATCCATTATCTTGGGCCCGCAATATTATTCCTAGTAGGGTTCCACCGACACCCAGGGCCATTTTCCCCCACTTTGATCCCTGTACGGCTGTTATTTGTTGAGGATTCAAGTGGTTTCGCGGATCTATTTGGTCAACAACGAATTGGTCTTCGTGCATGTGACCAGTAACAACAAGGGTAACTTCTCTTTCATCCAACGGCATTTCAGCTACCTGGTTTCTATAGACAACTTCCTGTATACCTTGCATTTGTCTTACGGCTCTGGGTCCCCAAGTGACTCCATCCAATGCTGGAACTACTCCCTCCGGTACTTCAGATTGAATTGGTACCCCATGGTAATCTCCCGGCGTTGGGGTGACATCAGTATAAGTGTAAGTATCCATTTGTTCCTCCTTTTTTGAAAAGATTCTATCGATAATACCTATGTTATTTGTAATGTCAAATTTTTAACAAAAAAATTAATTCAAGGAACAAATAAAACGATAGGATGTCTCTCAACCTTTTAAATTTCCTGTTAGACTATAATAAATCCATTGTCTTTTTTACAAAAGTTCTAAAATAACAGCAATACTAAGGAATATTTATGAACAAATATGTCGAAGAATTTAAAAAAAATGATAGGTTAGGCTTGCTCCAACACAGATGTAAAACAATAGATAAGTCTAACCTACATCTACCGGGACCGGATTTTATCAATGAAGTATTTTTGCAATCGGATAGGTCGGCTGCTGTTCTCAATAGCCTATCGCGGATTCGCAATACGGGATGCCTTGGCGGAACAGGCTATATTTCGATTCTTCCCGTAGACCAAGGCATCGAACATTCGGCTGCTGCTAGCTTTGCCCCAAACCCGGAGTATTTTGATCCTGAAAATATTGTAAAATTAGCCATAGAAGGCGGTTGTAGTGCCGTAGCGTCCACATTGGGAGTGCTTGGAATTGTTTCTAGAAAGTATGCCCACAAAATACCTTTTGTTGTAAAGTTGAACCATAATGAACTGCTGACATATCCCAATAAATTTGACCAGGTTTACTTCGGTCATGTTCAGCAGGCCTACGGTATGGGAGCAGCGGCCATTGGAGCAACGATTTATTTCGGGTCCGAAGAATCCACACGCCAGATACAAGAAACGACGGAGGCATTTCAGCTAGCCCATGAACTTGGCATGGCGACAATTCTTTGGTGCTATCTAAGAAACAATGCATTTAAGGCCGATAAGGACTACCACACAAGTGCTGATCTGACAGGTCAGGCAAACCATCTTGGTGTAACAATTGAAGCTGATATAATCAAACAAAAGTTACCGACAAACAATGGAGGTTTCAAGGCATTGAAATTTGGGAAAACCCACGACAAGGTTTACTCAGAGTTAACGAGTGATAACCCAATAGACTTAACTCGCTACCAGCTAGCAAATTGCTACATGGGCCGGGCTGGACTAATAAATTCAGGGGGAGCTTCGGGGACCAACGACTTCCACGAAGCGGTTGAAACAGCTGTCATCAATAAGCGAGCTGGTGGATCCGGATTGATCTGCGGACGGAAGGCATTCCAACGTTCCATGAAGGATGGTGTGGCTCTGTTGAATGCCATCCAAGATGTTTACCTTGACAAATCAATTACCATTGCATGACACCAATATTTTCTTACGAAACTTTACAGGGAAGTGTATGTTGCGAGGTTTACATTTCTAAAGTTGGTAGTCGACATGGTCTAAAAGTGTTGGCCTATTCTATTGACTTCGAAACTTGTACGAATTGGTTTTTTAACCTGGGAATGCCTTTTCCATCTTTTTTACAGCAATGAACTTCAAATTTAACAAAAATTATTCCAAATGTCGTTATGATCGTGTTTTAATCGATGGAAACAGTGAATGAAGATGGTGAATGGAAAAAGTTTTTCGTAACTGTTCATGTAAATTAAAATGGCCATAAAAGTCTCTAGGGAAGATTAACTTTGTTGGGATTAAAAAAATATCGACATTCCAGTATTTATGCTTTTTCCTCCTAGAGAAAAGGCGAATCTATGGCAAGGTTATTTGCGATCATAATTTTATTGGTATTAACTTCTACTTCAAGTATGGAAGCTGGCGAGCCAAAGGAACCGGTGAATTGGTGTAATGAAAAGCTGGAATGGGAAATGGGAGTCAAATTTGCAACGGAACGTGTTTCTAACGGCTGCAAATCTTGCGGTAAGGCTGTTTTACCATGCCTAGGGGTGGGTTACAAAATCTTGGATGATGTGAAGCTTTCTGTGGCCGTGGATACCATTGCCGCACTAAAGGAAAAATATGGAAGGGTGGCACCGTGCCTGGGGATTTTATACACCGTAACGGACGTGTTTACCATTGATACCGGCTACACTCGCTACTTCTACACATTTGCCTCCGGTGATGAGCAGAAATATTCCAATGAAATCTATGGCGGCATTGGTGTGAATATTTTCCTGTCTCCATCCCTTCACGCGTTCTATGACTTCGACAATGAAGATTTTTCATTGAAAGCCAAAGTTATGTATGAAATTGACCTTGGGAAACGCCTTATGCAAGGCCTTGGCATAGAGGTTAGCGGTGATGTTGGCTACGAGACAGCAAAAAAATCTAACGGTCAATGGATCGAAGGCGAGAAGCGAGATTTCTTCTTCTATGGGGCAGGAGTAGATTTGGCGTACACCATCAACAAAAAGGCGAAGGCGAAGGTCGGCGGGGCTTGGGAAGGAAATTCGGCAAAGACACACACCTGGGTGAATGACGTCCATAGAAATTTCATTTGGATAAATGCATCTGTCGAGTGTTCGTTTTAGGATAGGCGGCTGAACGGAGGGAAAGGGTTCCAGCTTAGGAACTCAATTCCAGCCATTGGTTTTCTAATTTTGCCAGCTCATCACAACATTTTGAATACAGATTATAGGTCTCCATGTCTTGAAATTTTGATAATTTTTCTTCGAAGGCTTTTTTTTCAATTTCCAAAATTTTGATGTCTTTTTCCAAAAGCGACAATCTTTTTTTTAACTTCGAATCGTTGCCTGTCCGATTGTGAGCTTTGGTTTTATTTGCCTGATTGGTAGGCGAATCTTTATCAATTTCTTTCGATAGCAACATTTTGCGGTAGGAATCTAGGGATCCATTGAAGGGAGTACATTTTCCCCCGTCGATGATAAAAAGTCTATGGCATGTTTTGGACAATGTAAAAAAATCATGGGTAACTAGGATCACCGCCCCTTGGTATTTGTTTATCGCATCGACCAGCGCTTCCCGAGCCTCGATATCCAAATGGTTTGTCGGTTCATCCAGAATCATGACATGGGGACTAAAAAGCGAATTTATCGCAAGTAAAACACGAGATTTTTCACCGCCGGATAGATTTTTTATCAACGTCTCACTTCGGGATTGTGTTATCCCAAACCTCGCCAGATGAGAACGGGTCTGTGTCTCTGAAAAATCACGGGCGACTTTGCGTAGGGTTTCGACGGGTGAAGACTCCATATCCAATTCATCAGCCTGCTGCTGGGAAAAGTATGATACTTTTAGATTTCTTGCGCAGCAGATATTACCCGAAATAGGAATCAATCGATTAGCCAACAATTTGGCAAATGTGGACTTCCCGTTACCATTTGCGCCTAACAAGGCGATCCTATCATCTGAGTTTACACAAAATTCCACGTCCCTTAGCACTACTTTATCCCCATATCCCGCAACGACATTTTCTAAAATTATCAACTTGCGATCAACCTGGGGATATGGTTTAGGAAATGATATGGTTACTTTGTATTCTTCGTTGGGCATTTCTGGAACTTCCATTTTTTCCAACATTTTAATCCTGCTTTGGGCCTGTTTAGCCTTTGTCGCTTTTGCCCTAAACCTATCGACAAAGCTCTGTATGTGTTCTCGCTTTTTTTGCTGTGCCTCGATATTTCTTACCAATGCAAGTTCTTGTTTTTTACGCGTATCAATATACGTATTGTAATTTCCCCTAAAGAGGTGTAGTTCCCTGTTGAAAATGCTAACGATATAATTGCAAATGGAATTCAAAAAATGTTTTTCATGTGAAATCATGACTACCATTTTGTTGGTTTTTTCCAAAAAATTTTCCAGCCACATGGCCGTTTCCAAATCCAAGTGATTGGAAGGTTCATCCAGCAACAGACAGTCGGATGGAGCAAATAGCGCTGCTGCGAGAGATGCCCTTACCTGCCATCCTCCTGAAAACTCTTTCAATTTTTTATGAAGATCACTCTGCTTAAATCCGAGACCGTCCAATATGCTAGACGCTCGTGCTTCTGCCGAGTAACCATCGATTGCAGCATAGGTATCATAGGCATTGGCAAGGTTCTCATCGGATATTTGTTTGTCTTCCAAAATTGTTCGCAGCTGCACCAATTCTTTATCGGCGTCAATGATAAAATCCAGCAAAGAAATTTCATCATTTTCAATTTCTTGTTTTACACAGACGAGCTTTGTTTTATTTTTTATGAAAATTTCTCCAGCGTCAATATCCTCTTGGCCAAGGATTATCCTGAACAGCGTCGTTTTCCCACACCCATTTGGGCCAACTATCCCAATTTTTCCATCCGAAGGCAAATGCAGTGTTGCGTCTTCAAACAGTATTCGACTGCCTATTCGATAGGTTAAATTTTCAATGTCTATCATCTCCTTCTTTCCTCCAAAACAACACAAGTCCAGCCACATTACAATCCAAATATCGTATTGACTATTTTGTTCTCCGCCATACGCTTTCCTTAAAAGCATAAAAGGGGCATGGGACTTATATCAAGTCGAATTAAATGTCACATTGCCAGCAGAGCATTTACTGTACTGGAACTAATGTTGTCATTGTTTGTAATTACCATCATAGTTCTTCTTGGGAAAAAATTAATATCTCTGGCCGCTGATAGTAATCGATCCATCGATGAGACAAGAATTATTTGTAAAGAATTAAATGATATATTGACATGTCTCGGCGATGATTTGAAATCGACGGTTCTTCTTGATAAAAGGCAGCCTATCTTTGAAATTTGCAAGCACGAAGGTGAAAACCGATTTAAGCTATTTTTTTTCACTACGAATAGTGAACAACATACCACCGCGGCGGTGAAATATGATGTCGTGGAGTTGGAATTTGGAAAACTTGAAGTTTCCCGTACCATACTGGACAATTCAGCCACCTTATCCCTGCAAAAGCTGTTAGTACAAAATTATTCCATGGAAAAATTCTTTGAAGACGTAGATGCGGAGGGTAAACATACGCGTAAGTTCAGCATACCATTGGCAGATTTCAAAATTCGTGTGGCAATAAAAATGCACGACAGAGACACAATTTCCCTAGCTCCAAACACGAAGATGATATATTCTGGGGATATGGTATCCTACGATAAAAATGGCAAATGTGTCATTGTTAAAGGAAATTTGTCATTCTTTGATGTTACGCTTAGGGCTTTAGGAAAAACCGACGGCGCCAAATTACATGCATTGGCAGCAAAGGATATGACAAAGGCAAAGGATTTCTTGATTTTTTACGCGAGAAGCAGTTTTGCCAGAATTACTCCAAATTCGGTACCATTTCCATAGGTTATCGCTGATATTTTATGTAATTGTCGTAGACAAGCATAAGTTTTTTGTGACAAAGAGCCATTTTGTCAGATAGCAAAAATATACAGATTTGCGAGACACTTGCTGTGGACAGAAATTGAAATATGCCGAATGGTGTATTTCGAAAAATAAATAAAAATAGAATGTATGAAATATTGGCCACTTGCTCAAGGCCGCTCCGATGAAAGGATAGTATGGGATGTCCCGGAGCAAACATGGCTCTTTGGATGCAATAAAAGAATATGCAAAAGATTGCACTAAATCCAAATGGTAAAAAAGGAAATATCACGTCAAGAATGGGACCAATCAGGCAGTACAGAATTGTAGCTTGAAAGGAATCTAGGTATATTGCAGGACTATGAACAAATAACCCAACGGGAACAATCAAGACACCAGGAAATAGTACGGAATCATTGAAAAGTTGACATAGAAATAGTACACTATAATAGACAATGACAAGCAGGAAAGGTATCATCTTTAATCTCCTAAATTTATCAGGATCGCAACTTGGTACAGTTTTGACAGTAGATCATTATTTAGGGCAACACTCGATGAAAAGAAGCTGCTTTCATGTTCTCCAGGAGATTTTATTAATCCTACTGAAATATTTTTTGGAAATACTCCGGATAGTTCTGATGTGACGAGGCTTATTGGTTCTCCATCCGACACAATTTCCATTGGAATGTTTGTTGCAATTCCGGTAGCTTGACTAAAAACATTATGCCCATTTCCAGAAAATACTATGGGAGATCTGGTAACATCTCCCCTTGCATGGACCACCATTTTGAATTGTGGAGATGAAATTAGTTCAACAACAGAGGTTTTGGCATGTACTGATTTTATGCGACCTACTACATAATTTTGAGAAATTACGCCCATCCCTTCGGCAACTCCACGATTTGTTCCAACATCGACGATTAATTCGTTGGTCCAGGAAGCAATATCCCTACGAATTACTCTGGCCGACTTTGCTATAAAATTTCCAATGCGATAGTCTTGTTCAGATTGGGAAATATCAGGAATATCCTTTGCCAATGTGGCGACTTTCAATTGCAAAGCTATGTTTTCCTGCATCAGGTTTTCACAAAAGATGATTAGATCTCTCTTCGAAAGAGTTCTTTGAGGGAAAGCATTTCGCAGATTTTCCAATTGAGCAGATGCTGCATAGATCGGAACTTGGACATAGGCAAAAGCGGATTTGACATTATTTCGAAATGATGTGGGAATAAGCCACATCAATGCAATGATGAAAACTAATGGCAGGTAATAGCTGGGAGTATTGCGCCGTTCATCTGCAACGGGCAAACAATTTTCTGCAAACTTTTTTGAATCTTTCACAGTGTGTTATCGTTTTGAATTATTTTTCGTAGGTACGCAATCCCCGAAGTATGGTCTAAAAATTCGCAATTTAACTGAGCAGCAAAACATCGATCTAATATTTCGGAAAATTGGTCCGATGGAGATAAGCCGCATCGGATCAAATCACGGCCTTGAATAATTGGTATGGGCTGGTTTGTAAATACTCCAAATTTTTTGGCCGTTTCCGTCAACCAATCTATTAACCCACTATTGGGTTTGTCATTGCTTATCCGCCCTGTGTTGTCAATGTAGCATAGCTTTATCAACCTATCCATACGTCCCACACCATTCGCCAAGTGTAGAATGGCAGAATCGGTCCTGTTATCCCTATGTAAAAATCGCGGAACCATGTGCCACCTTACCAAAGGCAATACCGCTTCGATTAAATAATTAGGAGCATTGATAGATTTCAAAAATTCTTCCGCATATGGTCCACCAACTTCATCGTGCCCATAGTGATGAATTCCTTTTGCGTCCTGTGTCACTACGTAGGGTTTTCCGAAATCATGGCATAGTGTAGCGAACCCAAGAATAAGATCTTCTTGCCGATCATCGATTTTGTCTTTGGCAAACACGTCGAAAGCCATACACGTATGTTCGAATACGGACCCTTCTCCATGTTGGTCAGCATCCTGAGGGCATCTATCAAGAGCTTCAACCTGAGGAAAAAACTTTAACCAACCAGCATCCTTTAGGAATCGTAGGCCCAAGGATGGTGTCTCGGAGTATAATACTAATTTTTCCCACTCCGAAAAAATTCGTTCTCTGGAAAGACCTTCCATGGATAAATTTTTACACAAGGAAAGAGTTTCCTCAGCAGCCTTTAGATTAAACCTTCCTGCGAATTGCATACCTCTTAGCACCCTCAATGGATCTTCGGAAAATTTTTCTCCAACGTGGCGCAATATGCCCGACTTTAAATCTTTTAATCCACCCAATTCGTCGATAATTTTTTCACCCATGACATCGAAATATACGGCATTTATGGTAAAATCTCGACGACTGGCCGCGATTTTAACATCGCACTTCTCGAGAAAATTAACGGAAAAATCCCTATGTTTGTCCCCGATTTTCGTTTCGGCACGCGGGACAGAAACATCGATGGGAAAGCCATGAATTTTGAGAACACAAAAGGCTTTCCCAGTTTTCTCAATCGCAAATCTTGATGCTAGGATCCTTTCAATATTAACCAACGACATGCCAAAAACTTCTATGTCGAAGTCTGAAAATTGCTTTCTTCGAATGGCATCTCTGACACATCCACCCACAAAATATGGTTTGGCACCAGCATGAGCAAGTTCCTTACAAATATCCAAAGCCTTCTCGCATATTTTGATGTTTGATAATTTTTGAAATGTCCGATTGGTCAAATCCATGCATATATTTGTGTCGCGTGAGTATAGAATTATTCAATTTCTTGCAAGACAATTGGTTTTTATTGATCCCCTATTACCTATTACAAAAGGAAATGCCATTGTCGCGGCAGATAAAAGGGTGATATATACTTGAATATTACCGTAAGCTATGATATTTTGTCTTTCAATTTTTTAATATTTTTTTACCGTAACGGCTTTTTGTAACAATGAAAACCAATCAAGGAGTTATTCTTGTATTTATTCTTGGGATTTTGTCTTTTATCAATATCAAATTGATAATGTCGCTAATCGACACAAGACGTGAAGAAATTCGACTTTCGAAAAAATTAAATAGTTTAATTGAAAAGAAACAAAATGCGGAAGATCAATTTGTTCTGAAGCAGGATCATATGCGAAAAATGCTGACGGATAAAGACTTTATGGAACAGGTAACCCATCAAAAAACAGGGTACATAAAGGATAAGGAAACAGTTGTTAAATTTGAGGATTAAAACGGTATGACCGATAAACAAGCCAAAGAGTTAAGATTACAGTTTTGTAAATATGGGCAGGAACATGTTTTCAAATTTTGGGAAATTCTTTCCAGTGAAGAACAATTGCAACTATTACAGCAGGCCAAAAGTTTAAATTTAGATTACCTATCTCAAATTATAGAAAATGTCCTCCATAAAAACTTTCAACCCGATAGATATGCCTCAATCATAACCCCTGCCAAGTTTATAAAGTTTCCAAATTCCGAAGTCGATTGGCAAAAATGTAAAGAGACCATAGCCATCGGAGAACAAACCATAAAAGCTGGTAAAGTTGCAGCGTTTACGGTGGCAGGAGGCGAAGGGACACGCCTGGGTTGTGTAGTTCCTAAAGGCATACTACAAGCAACGCCGTTGAAAAAGAAATCACTCTTTCAAATATTTGCCGAAAAAATAAAAGCTGCTGAGCGAAAATATGAAACTCCAATCCATTGGATAATAATGACAAGCGAACGGGCTCACAATGAAACCATAGAATTTTTTGGGAAAAATGATTCCTTTGAGGTCGAGAATATTCATTTTGTCAAGCAAGGACAGATGCCAGCGATTACCAACGATGGAAAATTCATCATGGAAACTAGGAGTAAAATCGCCATGCACCCAGATGGGCATGGTGGAGCTTTAAAAGCTCTTGGCCGATCGGGTTTGCTCGCAATGTTAGAAAATTTGGGCATTGAAATCATAAGTTATTTTCAGATCGACAACCCTTTCGCAAGGAGCATCGATCCGTATTTTATTGGGTCCCACGTAAAAAATCAATCCCAAGTCTCTTCTCGGATGGTTCGTAAATTATATCCGGAAGAAAAAGTTGGAGTTTTCTGTGAAAGGAAGGGTAGAAGCTGTGTTGTTGAATATTCCGATTTACCAAAGGAACAAGCCATGCTGCGAGATGCTGCAGGGAATCTTGTCTTTTGTGCGGGTAACACGGGAATACATCTACTGGATGTCCAATTTATAAAACAATTCAATGGTAAGGATATTCATTCTGAAATTCCATACCACATTGCCCAAAAAATTGTTCCAACTATAAATTCACTCGGCGAACCTATTATTCCACAGGTAACCAATGGGCTAAAACTAGAAATGTTTATATTTGATATTTTACCCTTTGCCGAAAAGACAATTGTTCTAGAAAGCGACAGATTGTCCAATTTTAGTCCCATAAAAAATATGGATGGACTGGATTCGTTAAAAACTTGCTTACAGGACCAATTAAAGCTTTTCACCAGCTGGCTATTGGTTGCAGGAACGGATATCCCAACGGATGCCAATGGACTGCCACCCTTTGACATCGAAATAAGTCCGATGTTTGCAGATAATAAGTATGATTTTCTAACAAAATGGAAACAACTGGCCAGTAAACCAGCGATAATGGCCAATCAATACATTGAATAGTCCTTTTTGCTATACTCGCCAAGCTCATGATCTTTTTTAAAAAAAGGTCCTTTTTTGATAAAAGCACCTATTTCTTTTGTAAAATGTGCTTCCCTGATTACTAGCTGGGTTAACGCTTATGGCGGAGAGAGAGGGATTCGAACCCACGGTACCGTTGCCGGCACTTCGGTTTTCAAGACCGATGCAATAAACCACTCTGCCATCTCTCCTCCTTTTGGTCGTTTTTGATATTCAAGATGATCATAAAATGTCGAGTTAAAAATTTTATTGGCGCCTTTGGAAAACAAAACTTTTACCGATGAAGTATGGATTTGATAATTTTGAAAAAATGGAATTGTAAAGGCGAAATTCCATATAATAGTTGCACGAAACACATAAAGTGAAATAGTAGATCCGAAGATAAATGAAAAATATATATATTACAACGGCCATAGATTACGCTAATGGGAAGCCTCACATTGGACATGCCTATGAAAAGATTTTAGCGGATACGGTATCTCGCATGTTTCGGTTACAAAACTTGGATGTGCAATTTATGACAGGGTTAGATGAGCACGGCTTAAAAGTGAGTCAATCTGCTGCCAAGGCAGGAATTCCCGAACAAATTCACTGCGATAGCATTGCTGAAGAGTTCAAAAATCTATGTAAAAAGTTAAATATCAAATACGATCGGTATATTCGAACCACAGAAAATGAACACAAACAAGTTGTCCGCGAGTGTTTACAAAAATTATACGACGATGGGCGAATTTACAAAGCTAACTATTCTGGGTTATATAGTAAGACCGCCGAGCGGTTCGTCCTTGAAAAGGATAAAATCGATGGCAAATGGCCAGCAGACTATGGAGAAATCATCGAAATATCAGAGACAAATTATTTTTTCCAACTCAAGAAACATCAAGGGTGGCTGATAAATTACATAGAAACCCATCCGGAATTTATATTTCCTGCATTCCGAGCAAAACAGGTTTTGGAGTTTCTCAAGGATCCCATCAATGACCTATGTATTTCCCGGCCGAAAAATCGGCTATCCTGGGGAATAGAACTGCCATTCGACCCGGAATACGTAACCTATGTTTGGTTCGACGCCCTCATAAATTATATAACGGGAGCAAATTATTCCGACAAAACATTTTCCAACTATTGGCCAGCAGATTACCATATTATCGGGAAGGATATCCTCGTACCAGCCCATGCGGTTTACTGGCCAATAATGTTACATGCCCTTCACATTGAATTACCAAAAACCTTGTTGGTGCACGGGTGGTGGTTAATTTCCGGCGAAAAAATGTCGAAGAGTGCAGGCAATGTTGTAAACCCGTTGGAGTGTATAGAAAAATTTGGAGTTGATGCTTTCCGCTATTACCTAATACGCGAAATGACCATAGGGCAGGATGGTGATTTTTCATTCGATAGGTTTATGACACGTTACACAGGAGACCTGGCAAATGATTTGGGGAACCTGCTCAGCCGTCTGCTAAATATGGGACATAGGTATTGCGATGGAACAATAGGAGAAATTATCAAAACCGAAAGTCTCGAAGAGGATCTTCGAAATTTGTGGCAATCGGCAATTCCTGAAATCATTTCTCTGTACAATGAATTTGCATTTCATTTGGCTCTTGAAAAATTGTTTCTATGCATAAAAGCGGTCAATGGGTACGTTGAAAATCGTTCCCCATGGAAATTAGCAAAATCGGATAGAGAGGGTAACAAACAGTTAGTTAATACAACCATCGCCATAGCTGCAGAATGTGTCAGGTTAGCTGCGATTTTGCTATCACCCGTAATGCCAACGACGTCTCAGCAAATATTGTCCGTTCTTGGATATCCGATATCCATAAATTGGAGCACGGATATTAAGTTTGGAAATTCACTCACTGGCAACAAATTGGGAAAACAAATTATCCTTTTCCCAAAAATTGAACAAGCATGATAGTTCAGCGCGATATACATGAGTTGAGGAAGTGGTGGCAACGTATTTTAGTTTCCATTGTCGTTTTTATATTGAGGCTATATTGGTCAACCCTAGGTATTAAGCTGACCGCAGAATGCCAAAAGGTAGTCGATGAAGCCCAGGGACCAATGGTCTTTGCGTTTTGGCATAACAATCTCTTCGCGGCATATAAATTATGTGGATTGCTCAAAAAAAAGCATAATATGTATGCCCTCGTAAGTCCATCCCGTGATGGTGCATGGCTAGCGGAAATATTTAGCCGATTGGGCATACAGAGCATACGTGGTTCTAGCAATCGGAATGGTTTATTCGCCATGGATAATATATTTAAAAAACTAGCGGAAGGTGCATTCGTTGCCATAACCCCCGATGGTCCCCGTGGGCCAGTTTATAAATTCAAAAGAGGAACGGCCATGGTGACCAAAACTGCGAAAACGAATCTCGTACTAGTGGCTGTGAAATACAACCATCACTTTACTTTGCCAACCTGGGATGGGTTTAAAGTTCCCTATCCATTTTCAAAAATATGCGTGGATACCAAAACGTTTCCTAGTGGAACCTTCGAAGATTTAACCGTCGGAGAACTTTCTACGGTTTTAGAAGATGAGTTGATCAGCCTTCAGCAAAAAATAGACTCCGGGAATCACATTTAGCAAAAAATCCCATGGCAAATTCAGTTAACTCTAAATCGTTAGTAGTGACAATGCTTTTTCCCAAAAAAACCGAAATTTATGCGGAATTTGTATCTTGGGGAAAGGTAGAATTTTGCACGTCTTGTGCCCCGTTACATATCCACTGCCAAGCATCTTCACGATATTTTTGGTGAAAGTATTTAACATTGTCACCGAACGCCCTACCAAATGGCCGGTCGAGCAATAGGGCAAGGTTATTCTGCTTTGCATGAACTAAAAAAGCCATTCGTTCTATGTATGCGGAATACCGGAAAACGAAAACAATATCATCCAGAGTAGCTGAAACCTCCCATCCTTCAAAATTATCGAGCTCGATTAAAATCCGGATCGAGCCATACTTTTTTATCAATTTTGCAAGAAATGGAACAATGTTTGCATAGTCCTTGTGAGTCAATTTTCCCGATAGTGTCATTATAACGACATTTCCCGAAGAAAACTTTTTTATTTCATGCATAACCAACTTTTGGCCAAAATTTACTTGTTGTGATTTTCAAGCTTCTGTCCCTACATAAAAACAGGAAACAGACAAAAGTAAATACTTTAAATTCTCTACGATTGAGAATTGGTACGTTTTTGGCACAAGATTTTCCTTGAAATTGGAAACATACAAAACGACACAAAAGAGCGTTTTGCATCACATGTTAAAATCTTCACCGAGATAAAATTTTCTACTGTCTGGATCTTTTAATAACACATCGCCGGAGCCATGGCAAAGAATGCTCCCACCGTATATTAAATAGGCACGGTCTACGATTTTTAGCATTTCACGCACATTATGATCGGTAATAAATATACCAATATTTTTTTCTTTTAAGGAAATGATAATGCTCTGTAATGCACTGACACTGATAGGATCTACCCCGCTAAATGGTTCATCCATCAGTAGAAACTTTGGTTTAGATATTAGTGTTCGGGCTATTTCTAGCCTTCTGCATTCTCCTCCACTAAGAGTATAGGCCTTTTGTCCGGCAATGTGTGAAATTTTCATTTCTGTCAATGATTCTTCTATGACTTTAATCTGTTCTTCCCTAGACAAATGCAAACATTCAGTCATACATTGCAGGTTTTCCCACACCGTTAGTGATTGAATTATGGAATCTTCCTGGGGAAGATATCCTACGCCCTTGCGAGCGCGTTTGTACATCGGAAGCTTGCTAATATCTTCATCATTCAAAAAAATTTGACCCGAATCGACAACGACCAATCCCATAACAGCATAGAAGGTAGTAGTTTTGCCAGCACCGTTAGGGCCAAGTAATCCGACAACCTCCCCACTTTTTATTTCCATGGAAATATCCCTAATTACCTCCCGCTGCCCATAGAATTTTTCTAAATTTTTTATAAACAATTTATTAGTGATTTTTACCATCGTTTTCTTTCATTTTACCAGTGCATTATTTTACTCAAACTTCGAAATATCATTAACCGGGTGTTCGAACTTCGACCCTTCGGATTTGATTTGTTTATTCTTTAAATCTAGGGTTAATGTTTGCCCAAACATCGTTTTCGAATCTTCATCCCGTATTTCGGCATTTCCCTCCAATATGATAAAATTTTTGGTAGGATAAATACCTATTTGGTCGGCTTTCCCAACGTATGATATCCATTCAAAAGTCGCATTTCCCATGGCATGAATTTCTTTTACCGCCGATAGGTTGGGCATTTGCTGAGAACCATTGGCAATGATCACTTGTATGTGGTCCCCTTTTAAAGAAAATTTATCCCCATCGACATAGGCATTGTGAGAAAAATGCATATGGACATTGGATCTCTTTGTCTGGATTTCAAGGATATCACTTGTGATTTGGACCGGAGAAGCAAATGTTCCTAAAGGTAGCATTAGAATTATTAGTTTTACTATGGTTTTTATGGTGAACATTCTTCTAAGTTGCAGTCAAGGAAAACTTTGACGTGATTTTTTGCGATGATTTTTTCCCCATCACCTGAAAATTCCCAAGTATGGGCGGATGCGTAAAAATTCTGACCAAAAATTTTTATTTTAAAATTTCCCGAAATTGACTTTGTTTGTGGAACAACAAATGCGGCATCACTGATGGCAAAAAAAGCTTCCTGGGGATTATCTTCTTCGGTAAAGCAGCGTAATTTCATATTTTTTACATACAATAGGTTGTCTTTAACTATTACTGCTGAATGTCCACGAGCTTCCCAGACTTTTTGACCTGCCACATTAAAAATTGGCAATACAAAACCATTTATGGGGATATTTTGCAGCGGTTGAGACTCAAAGGCTATAGCCAAGTTCATCTTGTACAGAAGTAAACACAACAAAAATGCAGCCTTTCTAAGGGATTTACCATGGGTAATTTTCACTGACTTCACAGTGTAAAATCATGACCATATTTCAATCCAAAACCAGAATGATAGCCTTACCAAGGTTATTCTGCTAGAATATTCTATTTTGTTATTTTGAGAAAAGTTCTTTTCCCAGCTTGAATGACCATCGCTTCATTGGAAATTTTACATAGGCAGGAAGGATCGGTAATTTTTTGACCATCAACTTTGAGTGCGCCCTGTTCAAATAGTCGACGAATTTCTTTTTTGCTGGGGAACAAGTTTGTCGCCCATAGAACATCCACCAAAAGAGCTGCTTCTTTACCTGCTAACTCCTGAATACTAAAGTTCGGAATGCTATCGGGAATATCATTTTGAGAAAATACTTTTTCAAATTGTTCTCGTTCGTGTTTTGCAGCATTTAGCCCGTAAAATTTGGTACACAATCCTTCTGCTAGAGACTTTTTACACTCCATCGGATGCATCGTTTTTAATCGTTCAATTTCTTCATCCGTTTTCAACAAAAGGAATTTATAGTACACGAACATTGTCTCATCGGAAATCGACATCACCTTGCCGAAAATATCCTTTGCTGTGTCATTGAAAGCGATGTAATTGTCATAGCTTTTTGACATCTTTCTGGTGCCGTCCAATCCAACAAGCAACGGCATTGTGATAACTATTTGCTCTTCTTTACCGATGTTTTTTTGTAAAGTGCGGCCAACCAATAAATTAAATAGTTGGTCACGGCCACCTATTTCGACGTCTGCATCCAACATGATGGAATCATATCCCTGCAACAAAGGATACAAAAATTCAACGATCGAAATTGGAGTTTTATTTTTGTATCGATTGGTGAAATCTTCCCGCTCGAGCATCTGGGCTACTGTCATTTGCCTAGCGAGTAAGATTGCATCCCCAAAAGACATATTATTAAACCATTCACTGTTTTTTCTTATCACTGTTTTGGCCGGATCTAAAACTTTAAAGGCTTGTTCCACATAGGTTTTATAATTGTCCTCGATCTGTTCCTTAGACAGCATTGGCCGTTCGGAGGAACGCCCAGAAGGATCTCCGATTGTTGTGGTATAATCCCCGATTAATAGCGTAGTTTCATGGCCAAGATCTTGAAACTGTTTGAGTTTATTGAAAACGACCAAATGCCCAAAATGCAAATCTGGCCGCGTAGGATCAACCCCCAGTTTAACCCTAAGCCGTTTTCCACTGGCCAGCTTTTTCTTCAATTCATCCTGCCCAACCATGGTATCGATGCCTTGACAAATCTGCTGTAAAGGATTCATGATGCTCCAAAAACTTGAGACAAAGCGTTTTTTTTGCAACAAATTAATTGGGAGAATCTCAACTTTTTCTTCCTAGCAGTGCCTTTCATTTTTCTAACTTTTCTGAAGCATATATAGCTTCCTCAAAGACCAATGGATAGCGGATGTTTTTCGAATCCCAAAGTTTCAATATGAAATTATGTGAAATTAACCATGCATATTTTCTTGCTTTTTAACAAAAAAAAATACTCTAGGTAAGAGGTCCGAGTTAATATTGTATTTTGCGTTTACATATGGAATTTGCCCATGCAGCTAATTGATTTAAATAGGACCAAGGACATAGGATCTTCATGCTTGTCTGCTAAAATTGGAAGCTTTAATATTTTGTTTGATTCTGGAATTAGTCCCAAACGTTCCGGCTATAATACGTTGCCTGCCTTCGATAAACTTGGGACAACCGTCATCGACCTGATTTTAATTTCCCATTGCCACCTGGACCACGTTGGTTCATTGCCATATATAATGAAAAGACAACAGCAAGCCCGTGTCTTGATAACACAGGCATCGCACATCGTTTTACCAAGAATTTTAAATAATTGCATTACCGTCATGCAACTGCAACACGATGAATTGGGAATAAAAGAATACCCTTTGTATACCTTGGCAGATATTGAAGCACTAGAGCAACACATTTTGCCCATGCAATTTGGAAAATCACGGATACTAAGAAAAGATAACGACGAAATTACCATAACATTTTTTGAAGCAGGTCATGTTGTCGGGGCTAGTTCCATTTTAGTCGAACATAAACATAGGAGCGTATTTTACACCGGTGATGTTTTATTTCGAGACCTTAAAATTCTTAGGGGTGCCAAGTGGCCAACCCGGAAAGTTGACACGGTGATCGCCGAAACAACGCGTGGGTCCACCATAAGGCCAAAAAAACGTTCAGCTGATAGCGAAACGGAACGCCTCATCGGGACAATCCATGACACCATCAGCCGAGGAGGATCCGTTTTAATTCCTGCCTTTGCTTTCGGACGCATGCAGGAAATTCTTAAAATCATAAGTTGTGCCCGCCAAAAGAACAAGTTACAGCAAACTACCCCGATTTTTTGTTCCGGGTTGGGCTATGGCCTCATCGAAGATTTTGATTTTATTTCAAAAAAGCTATCCGGTGTAAATTTTCGGAAAAAAATTGTAAAGGAATTGAAGATAAAAATTTTCCGAGGGAACAATCCCAATGACATAAAAAAACAGATCCAGGAGCCATCAATTTTTGTCCTCAGCAGCGGCATGTTGGTTGAAAATACATCCGCCTATAATGTTGCTTCTGCCATAATTGACGACCATAAAAATGCCATCTGTTTTGTCGGTTTCTGTGATGAAACTACACCAGGTGGAGAGCTTCAAAAATATTCTCCGGGGGACTCTTTTTTGTTTAAAGCTCAAAACTATGTGACTAAAATTGCGGCTAAAATTGATAAATTTGACATTAGCGGCCACGCTGACAGGGAAGAAATTTTAAAAAATATCCTGGCCATGTCTCCCCGTGCCGTTGTCCTTGTCCACGGCGAAGAAGATGCGCGAAATTGGTTTATGGATGAATTGATCGAGCTTTCACCAAACATTCAAATATTTGACATGAACCCATGCGAAGAGTTTTTGGTCTAACCTCAAGACCCAAAAAGGAGGAGGAAAAGAAGGAAGTCAAAGACTGAGGAATGGAATTGATAGGAAAATCCGTAAAATTAAACCTCCCATGGTGTAAATTTGTACAAACGGCACCACGAAATTAAAAATATGTTCGGTAGATTGAAGGATTGGCACCGTATCGCCACCTCCTACGACCGCTGTGCCCATTCCTTCTTCTCTTTCATTTGTATCGCTTGCTTTTTCCTCTTTTATTTAATCTTATGAGTCCAGGGTCTTCCTTCCACGAAATTAATGGGCTCTAGTCCATTAGGCGGTTTCTAGGCGGCCTATTAGTGCGCCTGTCTCTCCTTGGTTAAGCAGCTCCAGGGCCTGCGCTTGGACCTGAGAGAGATCTATACCATACAGCCGAAGATTTGGTAATAGGCTATCCCTTAGCAACCACTTTAAACACTGTGTACCATTTGGTCCCGCCTCGTTCAGGTGTCTGACAAGCTCTGCGGTTGCGTTGGTATCTAAACTTTTTAGGTTGTCCAATAGCCTATTTTCGAGCAACGGAGCTAGACACATTAAACCATGTGATCTCTGCTTAGCCAGGTGTTGGACAAGGTCTGTGGCCACGGAGGCACCTAAATTTTTTAGGTTGTCCAATAGCCCCAAAGTGCATAACGACTTCAAACACGCTGCACCGTCATTTTCTATCCCAGGTAGGTTTTTGGCAAGCTCCTTTGCCTCGTGGGCATCAAATTTTTCTAGGTTGGCCAATTTGAAATTCTTGAGCAACGACTCTAAACACCATAAACCATACGGTTTTTCTCTGACCAGCGTATTGACAAGCTGTTTGGCCGCGGAGGCATCTAAAGATAGGTTGTCCAATTTGCCATCCTTGAGCAACAACATTAAACACAGTGCACCATTTGGTTTCGCTCCGGCCAGGTGTTGGACAAGGTCTTTGGTTTCGGTGATATCTAAACTTTTTAGGTTGTCCAATTTGCCATTGTCAGACAACCACTTCAAACACCATGCACCATCCTCTCCCCTCCCGGCCAGGTGTTGGACAATGTATTTTGCCGTGTTGGCATCAAATTTTGCTAGGTTGTCCAATTTGCCATTCTTGAGCAACGACTCCAAACACGCTGCACCATCCTTTCCCGTCCCGGCCAGGCGTTGGGCAATGTTTTTTGCTGTGTTGGCATCAAATTCTGCTAGGTGGCCAATTTGCCATTGTCAGACAACCACCTCAAACACGCTGCACCATCCGCTCCTCCAAAGGATAGGAATTTGGCAATGTTTTTTGCTGTGTTGGCATCAAATTTTGCTAGGTTGTCCAATTTGCTATGCTCGAGCAACCACCTCAAACACGCTGCACCATCCTCTCCTCTCAAGGATAGGCGTTGGGCAAGGCTGTTGGCCTCGGGGGCACCTAAAGTTAGGTTGTTCAATTTGCCATTCTTGAGCAACCACTTCAAACACCATGCACCATCCTCTCCCCGCTCAACCAGTAATTTGACAAGGTTTTTGGCCGCGGAGGCGTCTAAAGTTAGGTCGGCCAATTTGCTATTGGTAAGCAACCACCTCAAACACGCTGCACCATCCTTTCCTGCCCCGGCCAGAAGTTTGGCAAGGCTGTTGGCTTCGGGGGTACCTAAAGTTAGGTTGTCCAATTTGCTATTGGTAAGCAACCACCTCAAACACGCTGCACCATCCTTTCCTGCCCCGGCCAGAAGTTTGGCAAGGCTGTTGGCCTCGGGGGTACCTAAAGTTAGGTTGTCCAATTTGCTATTGGTAAGCAACCACCTCAAACACGCTGCACCATCCTCTCCTCTCAAGGATAGGCGTTGGGCAAGGCTGTTGGCCTCGGGGGCACCTAAAGTTAGGTTGTTCAATTTGCCATTCTTGAACAACCACTCTAAACATGCTGCACCAGCCCCTCCCCGCTCAACCAGTAATTTGACAAGGTTTTTGGCCGCGGAGGCGTCTAAAGTTAGGTTGCCCAATTTGCTATTGGTAAGCAACCACCTCAAACATGCTGCACCATTTGATCCATACCCGGCCAGGAGGAAGGCAAGGTTTTTGGCCTCGGGGGCACCTAAAGTTAGGTTGCCCAATTTACCATTCTTGAACAACCACTCTAAACATGCTGCACCATCCTCTCCCCTCCCGGCCAGTTGTCGGGCAAGGTCTGCGGTTCGGGAGACATCAAAGTCTTCTTGGGCTCCCAATATCCCATTGTCGAACAACCACTTTAAACATTCTTTACCATCCGGTCCATCCTTGAACAGTTGGAGGGCAAGGTCTGCGGTGTCGGTGGCTTTAATATCTTCTAGGGCTCCCAATATCCCATTGTCGAACAACAACTTTAAACATTCTTTACCATTCTCTCCATCCTTGTACAGTTTGAAGGCAAGGTCTGCGGTCTCGGGGACATTAAGGTCTTCTAGGGCTCTCAATAGCCCATTGTCGAGCAAACACTCTAAACACGCTGCACCATCCTCTCCCTGCTTGGACAGGCGTTGGACAAGGTCTGTGGCGACGCCAGCATCTAAGGTTAGGTCGCCCAATTTGTCATTCGAACTAACATTTACTTCTTCGTATAATTTTAGCAAAGACGCAATGCCAACAGTTGGGTTACTCGACGATACGGCGCATTGCAAGGCTAGTTCCAAAAGTTGGGGTCGTATTCCACTTTCAATCTTAGCGAAGACTTGCTTGGCCAGTTCGACCTGGAAATCACTTCCAGAAAAATAGGCTTTCATCCTGGCAACGAAGCGCCCAAAAGCACCGATTTGCTCTTTTCCCTTATTGATCGCTCTTTCCAGCTCTGCTAGGTTGTCCTGCCCTAAACCGGCCAATCTGGCCGTACCCTGAGGCCCCGCAGACACAGCTGAACGGGCCTCCAATGGCCGTGCCATTACTTTTCCCCCGCATATGTGGTGCAGGAAAGTCTCCACAGGGGAGGGACTTATTCCGGAGCCTCCAACATTTCCAGTTACGTCGATTAGTGACACACCTGGTCCATTGTTTACCCTACTCATAATATTCTCCAGTTAAGACACATCAAGCCTACAGGTTTTGGCAAAAATGTCAACTATTTTAAA
>JAITBI010000007.1 GCA_031283685.1 Puniceicoccales bacterium
ACTAATAGGCCGCCTAGAAACCGCCTAACGGACTAGAGCCCATTAATTTCGCGGAGAGAGAGCCCTGGGCTGATGTTCTTGCATTTATTCCTGGGCAACGAAAAACATCAGCTAGCTCAAACATTAGGAAAGCCATATGCTTCTTTCGAGACCATGCGTCCGTTTTGGGATACCAAAGCCAGGCAGATTTCTCTACCGGCGGACGGAACAATTTTTAAAATAGTTGACACTTTTGCCAAAACCTGTAGGCTTGACGCGTTTTTGGGATAGGATATTTATATGTGAAAGTTTTCATTCGTTGCTCATAGCAACGGAACTAATTTATTTATCAGTTCCACGCAACGGCAGCTATACCCCCACTCGTTGTCATACCAGCTGACAAGTTTGAAAAACTGATCCGATAACCCAATGCCCGCCCCCGCATCAAAAACGGATGACTGTGAACAATGAATAAAGTCACTGGAAACTACTTCGTCCTCCGTATATCCCAAAATGCCTTTCAATTGCCCTTCGGAAGCCTCTTTCATTTTTTTACAAATGTCTTCATAGGAAGTTTTCTTTTCCGTTCGGACCGTTAAATCGACAACGGAAACCGCCGGCGTAGGGACGCGAAATGACATGCCGGTCAGCTTCCCTTTCACTTCGGGTAAAACAAGCCCGACTGCCTTTGCTGCTCCTGTGGTCGACGGGATAATATTGATGGCAGCGGAACGGCCTCCCTTCCAATCTTTGGCTGATGGGCCATCTACGGTCTTCTGCGTGGCGGTGTAACTATGTATCGTTGTCATCAACCCCTCGATGATTCCAAAATTATCTAGGACAACCTTGGTCATTGGGGCCAGACAATTGGTCGTACAAGAAGCATTGGAAAGGATATTATCCGCCTTTGTAAGCGTTTTGTCATTCACGCCAATGACGACTGTTTTTACTCGATCTCCTTTTGCCGGGGCTGAAATGATAACTTTTTTTGCTCCCGCTTTTAGGTGGCCTTCCGCCTTTTCGTCCTGCGTAAATAATCCCGTGGATTCGACAACGATATCTATTTTGAGATCTCGCCATGGCATTGCCGTGGGTCCCTCTTTTATGGCCAGGCATTTTATTTTATACCCATTTACAATCAAATTATTATCCGCATCGGATACCACATTGCCTCCAAATTTTCCCTGTGTAGAATCATATTTTAACAGATACGCCAAATTATCAGCGGGAACCAAATCGTTTATCGCGACAACGTTTATATCTTTTCCAAACTTTCCAGAATCGACCAATGCTCTGAAAACTAAACGACCGATGCGTCCAAATCCATTTATTGATACATTTACTGCCATAATCTCTTTCCTACTTTCCTAAGTTGGGAATAGATTAACCACTTGTGTTAATTTTTTCAAGTCTTTTGGCTAAAAAACTTGGATTTAATCGGCGTATTAAATTTTAGCTTCCTTCAAATCTGTATTGACACACTAAAAATCAACGGTAGGGTGATTGAAATCGCTAGTGGGTCGGTAGCTCAATGGTAGAGCAGTGGCCTTTTAAGCCATTGGTTCAGGGTTCGAGCCCCTGTCGGCCTACCAAAATTTTCATATGTAAAGCTTAAAACAAAAAACTCATAACCCGACCACACCTTCGAAACATTCACGGGAAAAATAACGTAAACTTCCACATACCGAAAGCAACACGAATGCAAAATTGCGTAATTCGCAGCCTTCTCCTATTTGTTAATCTTAGCGCCGCATTTCCTACCACACGCCCTCGGATAGAATGATATTCTACCGAGGGCTGGATGGGATTGGGATGGGAGAAAATTTTAAACGAGTAAAAGCCGAGCAGCGATACATTTACGCTTATTGGCAAAATTTCTATGAACGATATTTCTCTTAGCAGCCTTATCTAAGGCAGAAATATATTCTTTTACCAAGAGCCTAATATCCTGCGTACTTTCCACCGGGGCTTGCAGTTTCTTCGCCAGCGTTTTCAATTTATTTCGGACACCACAATTCTCTAGCGCCCGCCTCTGCGATTGTACCCCTGCTTTTCTCGCTGCTTCTTTATTAGCCATTTAGCACTCCTTCAACCAAAACGAACTCTCATATTGTATACTTATTTTTTAATGTCAAGCAAATTTTTCTTTCCACCAAATTTTCATCCGAATGGATGTGCTTTTTCTTTCGTGTTTTTTGCAAATGTCAAATCCTTTTTTCAAAATATTTAAATTTTTTCACAGCTATTAACATTTTCCTACAAAATATGTCAATAACGTGATAACAAGTGGTCTATTGTCTGAAGTATTAACACCAAAACCCAGTCTTTCAACAAAGTTATCGACACTTTCTATCCCAGTAAAGCTTGTCCCATCCATAGCTAGACGTCTTATTGACATACTTACATCCCATAATAATAATACGTATATTGTTTTTTAACTAATAATATAACGTTAAAATTTTCGTAGGTAGTTGGGTTGCTTGGGAAGGAACTATCGGAAGTGTTACCGCAATTTGTATAAATGGATCTTATTCTAAATTTTTGTTCGCTTTTGTGTGATTAATCACTATGAAGGCGCTTGTTCGTAAGTACAATAAAACTTACATGTGGAAATTTTATAAGAGTTGATATGAATATTGGCCAAAGCGACTACGATTCAACAAAAATTCAGAAGTTAGAGGGGCTTGAGGGGGTAAGAAAACGTCCAGACATGTATATTGGGGATACCAATGAGCGAGGGTTACACCATTGCGTATTCGAAATAGTGGACAACTCAATAGATGAAGCTCTGGCTGGATATTGCAAAACTATAAGAGTAGGGTTACATGTCGATGGGTCTTGTTCCATCGAAGATGATGGCCGAGGTATTCCCGTAGATGTCCACGAAAAGTACAAAATTCCAGCGCTAGAATTAGTAATGACCAGCCTTCACGCGGGTGGAAAATTTGGAAAAGGAGCTTATCAAGTTTCGGGAGGACTGCATGGGGTTGGAGCTAAATGTGTCAATGCGGTTTCGGAAATATTTGACGTCGAAGTACGCCGGGATGGCCGTGTTTATTCCATGAAATTTTCACGGGGTAAAACCGTTGAAAAACTTAGGATAATTGGAGATAGTCAAAAAACAGGGACAAAAATTACCTTTTTGCCGGATGCGGAAATTTTTCTAACGACCCGGGATTTTAAGTATGAAATTTTAGCAAAACGGCTGCGGGAACTGGCATTTTTAAATCCCGGAATTCAAATTACGTTGCATGATGAACGGACAGAAAAATCAGAAGTTTTCCGCTTTGACGAAGGCATTAAGCAATTTGTATCATTTTTGGATCGCGGAAAGGTTGTTTTACATGATGGACCGATTCTTATCCATGGGGAAACTTCTCTGGATCCTGGAAAACCGGAATTGAAAACGATCGTTGACGTTGCTCTGCAATACAATGATAGCTATTCCGAACAGGTTTATGCCTATGCAAATTCGATTTACAACGTGGAAGGAGGAACTCACCTGTCAGGATTCAGAACGGCGTTAACGCGGGTGATCAATGCCTATGCGAAGTCGAGTAACATGCTGAAAGACAAAGATCCTATAATTTCGGGAGACGATGTTCGGGAAGGATTGACGGCGGTGATTTCCGTAAAAGTTCCCGATCCTCGGTTCGAAGGTCAAACGAAAACAAAGCTGTCGAACGGAGAGATTGATGGCGTTGTGCAGAAAATCATCGGGGATAACTTGAAATATACTTTTGAAACCGATCCCACATTGGCCAAAAAGATAGTCGACAAATGTATCAACGCCGCCCGTGCCCGCGAAGCTGCCAGAAAAGCCCGGGAAACCGTGAGAAAAGGAGCGTTGTCTGGCGGTGGATTGCCAGGAAAATTAGCAGATTGTTCGGAAAAGGATCCGGCTCGCTGTGAACTATTTATCGTCGAAGGTGATTCGGCAGGAGGTTCTGCAAAACAGGGACGGGATAGAAAATATCAGGCAATTTTGCCTTTGCGAGGAAAGATTTTGAACGTCGAAAAAGCCCGATTGGACAAAATGTTAAACAGTGATGCCATTCGCACAATCATCACCGCCTGTGGAACGGGCATTGGTTCCTCGAGCGATGTGGGAGGGTTCGATGCTGGCAAATGCCGTTATCATAAAATAATAATTATGACCGATGCCGACGTTGATGGTTCCCATATTCAGACGTTGCTGTTGACATTTTTTTTCCGGCAGATGAAGGAACTCATCGAACGAGGATATATCTATGTCGCTCAACCACCTCTGTACAGAATAAAAAGAAAACGTAAGGAACGGTATGTGGACAATGATAATCAGTTAAATAAGATTTTGCTTGAACTAGGAATGGAGGATATGTCTTTGATTCGTGCCAAGGATGGACATGTGTTCGCCAAAAATCATGTTTTTGAAATCATCGACGTGTTTTCTCGACTCGAGCAGTTAGGCAGTGGAGTTATCCGCCACGGATGTTCATTACCGGCCTTTTTGGATTCCCATAATTTTGAAACCAAAGCCTTGCCGCGTTACGTAGCAAAAATTCGTACAGGGCATGTGGAAGATTTCAAATTTTTGAAGGATGAAGAAAGTAGAGCAGAATTTTTTCTAGAAAGTGGTATCGAAGATGGAGAGTTCGATGGAACCACAACCCGTGACATTGAAATGAATGGGCAAAGTGTTCGCCAAAGAATTTCCGTATACGAAATCTATGGAGCACAGCAGATGAGTGAACAACTTCGAAAATTGGAAGATCTTGGTATCGATATCACAACGTTTAAGTCGACGGATCAGCCGAGGTATTTTTTGAGTGAAACTGGAACATCCGATGCAAAAAAATCCGAACATCTGGAAATATTTTCTGGTCTCGAAATGATCGCTAAAATTCGAGAGTTTGGCCGCAAAGGTCTGACCATACAAAGGTATAAAGGCTTGGGGGAAATGAATGCGGATCAGTTGGCAGAGACCACAATGGATCCAGAAAAACGCCGTCTGTTACAAGTTACCATTGCCGATGCCGCCGTCGCGGAAGCAACGTTTTCCATGTTGATGGGGGAAGACGTAGAGATCCGCCGCGCATTCATTGAAGATAACGCATTAAACACACTATACTTGGACATATAAGATGGATACGGAAGAAAAAATAACAGTTACGAATATTACGGACGTAATGCAGACGTCCTACATTGACTATTCGATGTCGGTAATCATTAGTCGTGCACTTCCCGATGTCCGCGATGGACTGAAGCCGGTACAGCGAAGAATATTGTATGCCATGCTGCGGGAAGGCCTAATGTTTAACCGTCCATTTGACAAATGTGCCGGTGTAGTCGGAGAGGTTCTTAAAAATTATCATCCACATAGCGATACGGCTGTCTACGACACCCTTGTACGTCTGGCCCAGGACTGGGTAATGCGCTATCCTTTGGTTTTTCCACAGGGAAATTTTGGATCCGTGGATGGAGATCCAGCTGCGGCTTACCGCTATACGGAATGTAAACTGCACAACGTTTCCGAGGAATTATTGCGGGACATCGATGAAGATACCGTAGACTTCGTCCCCAATTATAAGGAAAGTACCACGGAACCGAGTGTTTTACCATCTGCACTTCCGAATTTACTGATGAATGGCTCGACGGGTATTGCCGTCGGCATGACCACCAATATTCCTCCTCACAATCTGTCTGAAATCATAGATGCAGCATGTGCGATCATCGACGAACCGAACATCAACGTTGGGGAATTATGTGGCATCATTCACGGTCCAGATTTTCCTACGGGAGGTGTTGTCGTGGGAATCGATAGTGTCAAACGCTATTTAACCACGGGTCGTAGCATAGTAAAAGTTCGCGGTATTACAGCGATTGAAACATTGCCCAATGGGAAAGAGCAGATTGTCATCACTGAAATTCCCTATGCCATTAACCGAGCAATGTTGGTAACAAAGATCGCCGACTTGGTTAATGAGAAGATTTTGGACGAGGTTAGCGATCTCCGGGATGAGTCAGATAGCCGCACTCGCGTTGTCGTCGAATTGAAACGTGATGCCATAGCCAGTGTCGTGGTTAATAAGCTGTTTAAGCATACCCAATTGGAATCTTCATTTGGCGTGATTATGCTGGCCTTGGATAAATTACGGCCAAAGCAGATGAACATCAAAGAGATGTTGGAATGTTACCTTGAACATCGCCAAAATGTTGTAACTCGCAGGACGGAGTTTCGCCTAAGAAAGGCAGAAGCGCGAGCACACATTCTGGAGGGTTTCCTAATCGCACTGGACAATTTGGATGATTTTGTACACATCATTCGTAGGTCTGCCAATCGCGATGCGGCCAAGATAGAACTCGTCGCTAAATATCCTATTTCCGAGCGGCAAGCGGAATCGATTTTGGAGATGCGGCTTTACCAGTTAACCGGCCTTGAGCGCAGTAAAATTGAAGATGAATATGCCGAGCTGAAAAAACTGATGGATTATTTTCGAGATATTTTAGCAAGCGATGCGAATTTGCTGGCACTTGTAAAAAAGGAACTGCTCGAAATGCGTGATAGGTATGCATCTCCACGGCTAACAAGGATCGAACACGATGCGGGAGAATTTAGGATCGAAGATACCATTGCCAATGAATGTTGTTTGATTACTGTTTCCCACAACGGTTTCATTAAGCGTACGCCAGCGAATTTGTACCGTTCGCAGAAGCGGGGAGGAAAAGGCGTCATTGGAGTTGGCCAACATGAAGAAGATTTCATAGAGCATGTGTTTATCGCAAATACCCATGACAATTTGATGTTTGTGATGGACAGTGGGCGTGTGTATGTCGAAAAAGTCTATGAAATTCCAGAGGGATCGAGAATTTCGAAGGGTAGGGCATTGATAAATGTTCTTGAGATGCAAAAGTCTGAACGGGTTGCCGCCATGATTTGTTTCCAGGAATTTTCAGAAAATCAATTCCTGATAATGTGTACCCGGAATGGTGTTGCCAAGAAGACTTGTTTGTCGGACTATAGAAATGTTCGTCGGGGTGGTATTATTGGGATCAACATCGACGAAGGAGATGCCCTAATCGAAGCCGTTAAAACAACAGGGAATGATGAGCTTGTGCTCATTACTAAAAATGGCATGTCCGTTCGGTTTAATGAAAACGACCTGCGCGACCAGGGACGTGCTACCCGTGGTGTTCGTGGAATTACGCTCAAGGCAGGCGATGAGGTCCGTGCGATGACCGTGGTAGACAACGGCCAAACCTTCCTTTTGGCTGCTGAAAATGGGCAGGGAAAACGTTCCAAGTTTGAAGGATACCGTTTGCAACGGCGGGGAGGTTCCGGGGTCATTGCCATGAAGCTACACAAAAATGTTTGCATTGCCGCCGCCCTGACCGTTTCAAACGACGACGAAATAATGATGCTGACAAATAATGGGCAAACGGTTCGTTCTCCCGTGAGTGACATTCGGGTGATCGGCCGGTCGACGAGTGGGGTTCGTCTGATCACCCTCGAGCAGGGCGATAAATTAATTGGAATATCCAAGATTGTAACGGTGGAAGAGGAATAGATTTTTCCTTGGCCATCGGAGAAAATGTCCTCCGGCGGTAGGGGTCGGGGAATATTTCTTGGTCTATGTATTTTTCTCCAGTTATATTTTAGGCTTGTGTGGTGTAAGATTTTTGTCACAATTTTCCTTCAAAGGAAAGGCTAAGATAAATGTCAGATGATAATCCAAATGTAGGCATTGGTACCACGCCCAACGTTCAAAGTTTGGGAAAGGACGTAGATGTTCCGCAAGTAGGTACGCATTGCGTTGTTCCTGGTTCTCCCGATAGCCAGCCTAGCCAGGCAGTCACGGCGCCACGCACAGGTTTTACTTCTCTATGTCAAAGAATAGCCGCGACCCTAACTTCTATAAGGCAATTTTTTACACGCCGTACGCCACCAGCGGTGAGCAGTCCAACAATTATAGCGGAACCACCATTAAAAAGCCCGGATGCAGCGGATGCGGGGTATCAAACTGCATCCCTGGTAGTCGGTGAAACCCCTCTAAGGATATATGCAAAAAATGCAGAAACCCTGGGAGAAATTCAACGCATTTTAAGCCAGCCAGATCTGAGGAGCGATGGAGAAATACTCTCTCGAGCGACACGTGCGATGGAATCTCTGGGTTTTCCTGAGACTGCTGTGGACCTAGCTTCTAGTGGCTTGAGTATGGGTGTAATAAATGTATCAGGATATGTAACGGGCAATGAAGACAAAAGGCAGCAAGCTGTACAGCGCGAGGATACACAGGTCGGTTCATTCCAATCATGTCAAACACCGGACAGGGCTAAAATAGCCGGGGCCAAGG
>JAITBI010000024.1 GCA_031283685.1 Puniceicoccales bacterium
ATGACGAGCCGCTGGTGTTCCGGTTATCGTGTCAACGGTAGCGCCGGGTAGCTAAGCTCGGACTAGATAAGCGCTGAAAGCATCTAAGCGCCAAGCTATTCCCAAGATGAGGTTTCCCCGAGGATTTAATCCTCCTAAAGAGTCCTGGCAGACTACCAGGTTGATAGGTCGGATGTGTAAGTGTGGTAACGCATTGAGCTAACCGATACTAATGACTCGTGAGGTTTTATTTTTTCTTCGAAAAATGTCTTTTTAGATTGGGCTCCAATGCATTAAACTGTTACCTTTTTTATTAAAACATGTTCCTTTCTTACCTTCGTTTTATCTGATCGGTGGAGAAAAGGTTAGGGTGGGCTGTGGTTTAGAGCATTGTAGTTTTACTGACATGTTTTTAGGAATTTCCGGTGATCACAGGCGAAGTGAAACACACGTTCCCATCCCGAACACGTTCGTTAAGCCTTCAGCCGTCGATGGTAGTGCGGCCACGCTGCCGTGTGAGAGTAGATTGTTGCCGGGTTTATGCCCTGGGTTTCCGCAAAGGAACCCCAGGGGTTATTGTTTTGATGTAACGGGCGGTTTATCTGGCTTTCGGATTTACTTCCCAGATTGTTTTACGGAAAAATGGTAGTATGTGGAGGATTTTATATAAAAACTAAGGAGTACTATGAGAAAATCGGTGTTGTTGTTGTTTATTGGATTTTTCTTTTTTCCTTGTATCTGTAAAGGCTTTATCCCGGATAAAGGAGCAACGTTTGTGGTTACTGATGGGAAATACATTCCCATATTTACGCGCGAAGGGACAGAACTCGAATACGAAGGAGGGATGCACGGTACAAATTGCTATGCCCTCGATACGGTCCTGCCTCCCGGGACATTTATAAAAGTGCTTGGGACAAAAGGTGATAACATCATCCATGTTTTTTGCAAGGTTAGTAAAAAATTTTCATTTTCTGGATTCATTCATGCCGTGTTTTTTGTAAGTTCGCTATCTCCAATTGATGAGACCAGATTCGAGATGTTTCCCACGCGCGACATCAAAAGTGTGAAGAGTATATGTGAAATTTTGGATTCATATATTGGAAAGGAAATTCCGTATGGATGGGGTTGTAACAACCTGGATGAGATTGATCTTAGTGGATTATATGTGTTTAAATGTATGAATGAAACCGCTGGGACACCGCCAGCATATAGATGTGTCGGCTTTGATTGTTCCGGATTGTTGCACGCGATTTCATCATGGACGCTCCCTCATTCCACGTCTCAATTGTACGATATCCAAGGAGTGGAATGCCTGTGTGAACTGGATGGCAAGTCATCGAATGAAGAATTGGCGAATGCTTTAGCTAAAATGACCGATACGGATTTTGTTGTAAGCAAAGAAAGCGGACATGTCATTGTATTTTTACATGGAAGTTTCATAGAAGCTATGGGGATGAACTATGGAATTGTATACACCGATGTGACACACGCCATAGAAAGACTGCGACACATGGTTAATAAGGGTAAAGTCCGTGTTATCAGGTGGCATCCAGAGTTGTTGGAACGTCATGCAATTTACCATCTTCATTTGAGGGAAATATCATTCGTGTCAATGCTTGAGCGGCTTCCTGGAGAGCGATTCTCGGTTGAAATTTTTTCCTATGACCATGAGCGAAGGAATCCCATATTCCTTCCCGAATATGTTTGTTAAACCTTTTGCTGTCGATGATAATGCGGTCTACTACCATACGAGGGTGTAGATCTATGTTTCGAATGTTCGAAGGATATTCGGAGCTTCTTATTAGCAAAAGACCATGAAAATCATGTCGTTTTGTTGTGATGCCGTTGGGGAGTATTTTTGTGGAGCGATTCTTGCGTTTTATGTTTGATTTTTCGTTTCGTTCTATCAATACATGTGCCAATATTCTGTTTTGGAGAAAAAATATGGTTTTGATTCACAAAATAGAATAGAACAAAACAAAGGAGAACTCTATTATGGATGTGAATAATATAAAATTAGGAGAACGGATAATCGATAGATGTGAGGCGATGTGTAGATCTGTCGAAGAGATGTCAGATGATGATTTTAGTGTGACGTTCTCCATCAACATGTACGGGACTGCCATGAAAACCGAATTTGCGAGACCATACGGTTTACTCTTTGAAGATATTAAGGCATTGGTAGACCGCGAAGGAATTGCGGATGAACAACGTCAGCAAATCTATGGTGCATATGGTTCTATCTCGAAAAAAATAAGAGAAAGAATATTATCAAGCCAGAATAATTCCTAGTTTCTGCGTATTTTTTGAGGAGCTCGAAGATTTCTGATTTCGAAAAATTTGCAAAAGTTGTGGAACACAGACTCGAAGTGTGTCTAAATTTGCAGAAATTCAATTATCGGAATGAACTCAAGTCATCAAAGAGATGAAGACTCTAAGATAGAAACTTTGGTGACCATAGGCGAAGAGAAACACACGTTCGTTAAGCCTTTTGCTGTCGATGATAATGCGGCCTACTACCGTACGAGGGGAGAGATTTTGCCGGGTTTATGCTTCAAGAGTCTGTAATGGGCCCTTGAAGCTGTTTATTTGAAATTTGTACCCTCAGTTTCGCATGTATTTGTCACGCAAGCGAATTCTATTTTTCTTTTTTAGAATAAAAATGCATAGAAGTTTTATCAACCACTTTGGATATTTTCTGGTTTGTTTTTTTCTGATTTTTGACTTTGAACGTAATCCTCAAATGCTCTGTCAAGGATGACATATCGATTCATTTCATATATTTTTTGATATTTATTATCCGGGTTTGCTATAACCGAAAGAATGATGCCCTTTACTTTCTCAAAAAAGTTATTATTTAGTTCAATGGCTTCTTTTCGACAATTTTCATAGACCGTTGCTTTGCTAATGTCGGATTCTAGATTCCCAGAATAAAAAACTGGTTTATATTTGAAGTATTCAAATTTAGAACTGAAGGGATTTATACATATTGTTTTTTTCTCCATCAATGTTGCCCAGTATATTATATGATAGGAATTGGAAAGAACAACCTCCGATGAGGCTATAAAATCTGTTATCGTTTGAAAATTATAGGCATTTGATATTTTTTCATAGGTAAATTCGTTTATTGGAAATGTCGCGTGTTCGATTACGCCAATTTTTCTCCCAATGGGCATCTTTTTCTCCAGTTCCTTTGCCAAACAAGAAACACACGGCAAATACGGTAACGATGATGGATGATTATGATCACGTATGCCAATTAATTTAAATTTGGCTATGTCCAAAGGGCAGGATATTGGTCGGTCGTAGTGGGTGTTAAAGCCGACACTCCACGCTATGACATTGGGATTAATTTCGTAGAGTTTACCAATGTTTTTTTGAAAACTTTCTGTAACATAAAGCATTCCACTGCCACCAATGATGACAACATCATTGGCAGAAATTTCAGTCCATTTGACATGATCAATGTCATGCCTTATGATATTGTAGCTTTTGAAGAAATCAAAAAAATAGTTCAGCGGAGAGCATGCAAGATCTCCCGCATTGTATTCTTCGACCCTATTGATAAAATGTATTTTTTGTACGTTAGACATTACATGTTTATGTAAGCGAAAAAACAATGCTGTAAAGTAAAACACGTCAAGGCTGATTTTGAATTTTTTCAAAAAAATTTCTGATCTTTTTGAATGAATCCAGGTAAAAAATTCTACGCTTTGGGAAATTTTCGACCAGTTTGGAGAATAATAATTTTTTTCTTTTGTGTTGGAAGATGTACTTTAGCCTAGTGAATGTAAATCTTTCTTTGGCTCCTTCGAGTAAGCCGGCGTATGGACGTTTACTGCGGTGTTTCCTGAAAAATCTTTTGTAAAAATTAAAGATACACGCTAGCGTAGGTGGATTTAACCAAATTATCGCCGTTGCGCGCATTATCCGTGGCGGCATAAGTTTCGAATAGTTTCCGTCAATTATCCATTCATCACAGTCAATAATTTGCTCGTGTAATTTTCGGAATTCTTCGGCAGGCCGCGGATCCCAAAAAGTTTTCGGGATAAAACAGAGTTGGTCGAGGTGATGAACTGGAATGTTTAACTTTTTACCAAGCGCGACCGCCATCGTGGACTTACCAGATGCACTTGGCCCGAAAATCATGATTCTCCTTCCAAAAACTTCCGCTGAAATTTCCCCAAAATCGTATTTGCCTTGCGCCAAATGATCAAATTTTAAAAGATTCTTTGGAAAAAGGTCAAGCCACGTGAATCGGCGAACAAACTCTGCATGTAAACGGTGGATTTCAGACATAGGTTTGGAGAAGAATTTCACACACGTTCCTGTTCCGAACGTCAAAGTTTTTTATTTTAGTCAGTGAAAGATTTTCACCGTCTCTTTACAAGTGGTACTGGTGGGCGGTGAGGGACTCGAACCCCCAACCTACTGGGTGTAGACCAGTTGCTCTAACCAATTGCGCTAACCGCCCCAATGGATGATATTCACAGAACGTAACGAATAGTCATTTGCAAGCATTAATTCGGGAAAAGTTTTTCACAATATTTCATTAAAACAATCATAGGTTCATGGGAGAATAATATCGTGATAAGGAGTTGGGACCACATGTTTGTGTTTCTTTTTCATACTTCCTCCCTCTCTTTTTCCCGCAAGGGTGTAAGGGATCTCATGGAAACTCTAATCATCGTTTTTTATCACCGTTAATAACTTGAATTATTGTCAATGGGCTGTAGATATTTGTCATCCCAATGAGTGAAAATAAATCATCACCGCATTACTTATTTAGCATACGCATGCGAGCTGCAGCCAATGGCAATAGTGGACATGAAAGGCAGCATTTATCCGGTTGTGAACGTTTGGTATCTTACGATCAAATGACTACAGTTGTTCAAAATCTTTTCCAGAGGATTTTAACGCATACGCGTGGTGAGGCGGATAACATTAATATCCAAATTGATAAGATAGACAGGACGACGATTCGTCTGATCCCTGCTTTAAAAATAGAATCACTGGAATTTGCAAGCGTGGAACAAGCTCATGGCAATACCATTGCTTCACTCGTTGATTTTGGGGTTTCAGAAATCGCAGCGCGCAAAGGGATTGAATTGATCAAGAATTTATCGATAAGTATGCGGGGAGGGATGATATTAAATACCATTACCGGTGAACGTGTTGATAGCTCCGGTGCCCGTGGGGTTCGATTATCTCATATGGATTGTGAAAATGAATCCGCATTTTTGAGTTTTTTGGCCAGATCCGGCGTGGGAAATGAAAAGGCTCGTGAGGCAGTGATATTAGCCTCGAAGGCAGCATCTGCAAAGGATTATATGGCCGAGTTATGTTGGTCAGATGATCCGTACTATGTTACCGGGTATGTTGCTTCCAAAGAAATTTATAGGAGGCTTTCCCCAATGAAATTGAAAAATGACAATGTTGGTGGGCGTGTATTTTTTGTTAAACCAAACGCAGATCTTAATGATTTGATTGATTTTTTCGAACATCAACCGGTATTGGTAAAAGTTCCACGGAAATAAATATGCATGGACAAACATATTGGCAATCTGAAATTGAAAAATATCACCGCATGAATTTAACGAGAAATGTTCCAGTGCTAAGGTTTCTCGATGCGACGCATGGTACAACTGAAACCGGCCATAGACTTTTCGTGGCATGTACCAACGACTATTTGGGGCTACGGTTTCACCCCGAAGTCGTAGAAGCTGCACAAAAATGTATGCATGATGGTGGTTTTGGGTCCAGCGGTGCGCGATTAACGACAGGAGCACATCCACTGGCAAAGCAATTAGAAAGGGAATTGGCAGATTTCAAACGTTCCGAAGCGGCGTTAATGTTCAACACCGGATACATGGCAAACATCGGCCTAATTTCGACCGTTTGTTGCAGCGGAGATATGATATTCAGTGATGAAAAGAACCATGCCAGCATAATTGATGGTTGCAAACTTTCCCACGCCAAAGTAGTGGTTTATCCCCACCGCGACGTTGATCGGTTACAGGAACTACTGAATGAACATCGAAATGTGCAATCGCGCTTTATTATTACGGAAGGGGTTTTTAGTATGGATGGCACCGTTGCCCCATTGCCAAAACTACTGCAGCTGGCGGAAATCTTCGATGCTCATATTATCATCGACGATGCTCATTCGTTAGGCGTTTTAGGGGAGGAAGGCCATGGGACCTTGGAGCACTTCAATGTTTTACCAAATCCACGCATCATACAAGTTGGAACGTGCAGCAAAGCACTTGGAAGCCTGGGAGGTTTTGTTTGTGGAACCAAATATCTAATTCAATACCTATGCCAGCGTTCTCGCCCCTTCATATGCTCTACAATGCTTCCGGCATCGATACTGGTAGCTTCGTCAAAAGCTCTGCAAATCTTGCAATCTGAACCGGAGAGAATACGTAGACTGAAACAGCTGTCGGAAATGGCGAAAGGTATTTTTTCAGAATATGGAATGGAATTCCCTTCGGAAGCTGTAGCTATTTTACCCATAATCATTGGAGATGAAACGACGACGATGAAAATTTTCGAAAGTCTTTACCAGCAAGGAATTTATTTGGCAGCAATTCGCTATCCTTCGGTTCCTCTAGGCTACGCACGGCTAAGACTTTCCGTCTGTTCCGAATATGGAGAAGACGAGTGGCGAGATGCATTGTTCCGTATAGTGAATACCATCAAAACAATCGATGGAGATTCCTGAATTGTTATCCCTCGTTGAAAAACGACTGACCAATCTTTTCGTCGCTCCTTTTTTAGGTTGCATTTTATGATTTATATGGTACTAATTTATCACCCTGCCGGAGCCATAAAAGTTATACCTTATGATTGATTATGTTGAAATACTTTACTTTTATTGAAGCTTTTGCAATAGTTGAAATATGGGATTATTTTTCATACAGAAAGATCCGGAAGTTTAAATACAGATAAGATGATAACAGTCATAGACACCCTAGATGATATCGAGAAAAGGCTAAAGGTTGCCGATGGCAACACTTTGGTGGTGTTTGATTGTGATGAAGTGTTAACGACGCTTTCTGAACAGGTTTGGCAAGCTCGAAATCATGACTTTTTTGTCAAGTGGTGTGCCGATAATATTGCTAATTTTTCGGAGGAAGCGCTATACGAAATAGCAACGTCCATTTTAGTATCCAGCAAGAATCTTTTGGTAAATCAACGAATGCCGGAACTTGTCGAGAGTTTGCGTAAAAGGAATATAAAATCCGTCGTCTTGACTGCCCTTTCCACACAACCCGTTTCCTCTATAATGGATCCAATGGCATGGAGAATATCGACATTAGAAAGTTTCGGATATAATTTTAAGATGTTCTGGCCTTCATTGGCCGATAAACATTTTAAAGAATTTGGAGAAGAATATCCACCAGCCTATGGCTCAGGAGTAATTTGCTGTGGAAGTATTCCCAAATCACGATGTTTGATGGCATTTCTCGCATATGCCAACATTACGCCAGACAAAATAATTTTCATAGATGATAAAATAGAAAACCTAGAAGATGTTAGGGAGCGATGTGGCCTTGCGAAGATTGAATTTCTTGGGATTAGATATACGGAAGCCCACAAATTGGTTTCAATCGCTCCTTTTTGTGCAAATAAAATTAGGTATCAATTGACAACTTTAAAAGAAAAAAGCATCTGGATACCAGATAGCGACTTGGAAGAAAGTTTAGCATCAAACTCTAAGTTCGAGTATCAACTAGCAACACCGGAAGAAGAAATATCAACATTAAACACAAATGAGCAACCCGTTTCGGTTTCAAAATTAAAATGACAGAACAAAAATGTCCGAAAAATGGACTTAATCTGTGGATACAGCTGGAGCACGTACACTTTCATGTTTTAGGGTGAAAGTTCCCTCTCACAGGTTAAACTTTTTTATGAAAGGATGCCAAATGGCTTGTAAATTTCGTTGCTAAATGTTCTATGAACGTTGAAATTGGAAAATCATGAACATTAATATCGGTCAAATGGAATTATTTTTGAATACCATTTCCAGTTTGGTTTGGGGATGGCCATTGATTATATTTATAATTGGGACAGGTGTTTATTTTTCCCTTAGGTTAAGGTTGTTAAGTTTTTCAAACCTGAAGTTGTCTTTAAAATGCGCAATAGCAGAAAACATCCATGAGAAAACAGGCACAGGAAATATTTCGATATTTGCATCGCTGTGCACATCATTGTCGGCGACGCTTGGAACAGGGAATATTGTAGGTATAGCGGTTGCCGTTGCCGTGGGAGGTCCTGGATCTCTTTTTTGGCTATGGATTTCATCGCTTTTTAGTCTGGCTATCAAGTATTCGGAAGGTGTCCTGGCGATAAAGTATAGAAAGGTTGAAAAGAACGGAAATGTTTCCGGTGGTCCAATGTATTATATTCGCATGGGGTTAAATAATGATTTTTTGGCAAAAATATTCGCATTTTTTGGCATGATAGTTGCTCTGATCGGGGTTGGAACCACAGCTCAGAGCAATTCTATCGCGGTCACTTTGTCGTCTTTCGGAATATCCAACATCGTTACAACGATCATGCTGGTCATCGTTGTCGGAATGGTAACCATAAGAGGGTTACGAAGAATATCCACTGTTGCGGAAAAAATTGTACCTTTTATGACCATATTTTACATTGGGGCTGCAATTTTGGTATTAGCAACAAATATTACCCGCCTTCCTTCCATACTGTATTCCATTGTTTGCAGTGCATTTTCTCCAAAATCGATTCTGGGAGGGGGGACCGGAATCACTGCTACGATTGCGGCCAGCGTTGGAGCAAGTCGTGGTATTTTTTCCCACGAAGCAGGATTGGGGAGTGCTGCCATAGCGGCTGCGGCTGCCAAAACCAATTCCCCCGGAAAGCAAGGGTTGGTATCGATGGCAGGGGCTCTACTGAGTGTAATCGTTTGTACGATGACCGGCCTAGTCATACTAATCGCAACGGATAGCTCTTCACCATTGGAAGGAGCAATGCTGACATCGCAGGCATTTGCCTATGGATTGGGAATGCCAGAAGTTGGAAAGATCATAGTTGGGTTTAGTGTCATATTATTTGCATTTACGACCATTATCGGATGGAACTATTATGGGGAACAATGCACCCAATTCCTCTTTGGCCGCAAGGCCATAGTGCCATACAAAACACTATTTATTTTTTTCGTTGCTGCTGGTCCATTTTTCAAGATTAATTCCATTCTATCGTTGGCTGACATCGTAACAGGGTGCATGGCTATTCCAAATATCATAGGCTTAATCGGTTTAAGAAAAGCAATTCTTCAAGAAACAAGCGTATTTTTTTCGAGTTCGAAGAAACGTAGCAAATAAAAAATATAAACGACGCCTAAACTTCCTGGGTTTTGCTTTGAATTTTAGCGTTAATTGCAACGAAATAATTTTCTAAAAAAAACTTGTAAATTCATTAAAAATAATAATGTTGCCTTTCCAGCGCTAGGGTCAAGGGATCCCGTGATTTTTGTTGTATTAAACGCAGCAATTTGGCGGAGTTTGTGGATAGTTTTCTACTGCTCGAGCATATGTTTTGTATGCTTCAAAATCATGAAAATGTAATAAATTAATGAACAAAGTTGATATAATTTCCGAATTTGGAAAAAACCAAAAAGATACAGGTTCGAGCTGTGTTCAAATAGCTCTTCTTACCCATAGAATCAAACATTTGACAGAACACTTAAAGGTTCACAGGAAAGATTTTCATTCCCGTCGTGGTCTTGTTGCAATGACGAATCGTCGAAGAAAGTTACTAGGCTATATGAAGCTTAATGATTCTGAAGGTTATAAGGAAGTAATTCAAAAACTGAGCTTGCGTAAATAATGTACGAATGAATTTTTCTGCAATGGGGTAGATTGTTGCTGGGAAGTCGATGAGAAAATCTTGGTGTTATCAAAGGTAATGAAGAAATAATTAAATATAAGGAAATAATAGATGAATCATAAACATGAAGTAGAGGTCGATGAGTTTTCGATGAAATTTTCTACGGGAACATTGGCCAAACAGGCAAATGGGGCGGTATGGGTAACTTCTGGTGAAACCACGATCTTGGTGACTGCAACGGCTGCTAATACATTACATCCTGATCAGGATTTTTTTCCACTGTCTGTTGACTATCGCGAGAAATTTTCCGCGGCAGGTCGTATGCCGGGTGGTTACAACAAGCGGGAGGGTAGACCATCGGAAAAAGAAGTTTTAACGGCCAGAATGTGTGACCGTCCACTACGGCCACTTTTCCCGAAAGGTTTTTTTAACGAGGTCCAAGTCATGGGGACCCTCTATTCGACGGATTTAAAGAATGAGGCTGATGTTTTGATGGTAAATGGAGCGTCGGCGGCTCTGATGTGTTCAGATATACCGTGGAATGGACCGATTGGATGTGTCAGGATTGGGGAAATCGATGGCAAATTTGTCGCAAGCCCGACCAATGAACAAATGTTTTCGTCTACCCTTGACTTAATATACGTCGGCAATGAGTTCAACATGATGATGATCGAAGGTAATGCTGATCAGATTTCAGAGGAACGTCTTATCGAAGCCCTAGAATTTGGACAACAGCAAATACAACCAATTATCGCTGCCCAAAAAAAACTAGCCGCACTGGTTGGTAAGTCAAAGAAACAGTTTGATTTGGTTTTGCCAAAGGAAGAAATCGTTAAAATCTGTGCTACCTTCGTTGATAAGCTAAAGGATGCGGTGTTTCAGGATGGTAAGTTGGAACGTGAAAATGCAGTCATGGCAATTAAAGAGGAAGCCAAAGCTACAATAGTCGAAAAATTAGGGGAAGTTGAATTCTGCGAAATATCGTTTAACATGGCATTTGAAGAGCTGCAAGAGGAACTATATAGAAATAATATCCTTGACAATGGCCGCCGTGTCGATGGCCGTGGGTTGACGGAATTGCGCCCCATTGAATGTGCAACGGATGTATTGCCAGTTGTCCACGGATCCTCCCTGTTTCAACGGGGGGAAACGCAAGCCTTGGTATCACTGACTTTAGGATGCTCCGATGGTTCCCAAGAAATCGATGCTATTACGGGTGGGGTCCAGTCAAAGTCTTTTTACCTACACTATAATTTTCCGCCATTTTCCGTCGGAGAAACTGGTAAAATCGGAACCGTTGGACGGCGTGAAATTGGCCATGGTGCGTTGGCGGAACGTTCCCTGTCACCCATAATTCCCTCCGAAGACATTTTTCCCTATTCTATCCGCATAGTTTCTGATGTTTTGGAATCCAATGGGTCATCTTCCATGGCAAGCGTCTGTGGTGGCTGTTTAGCCCTTATGGATGCAGGAATCCCCATTACTGGTACTGTGGCCGGCATTTCCGTCGGGCTAGTGACTCGCAGCGGTCGAGATGGAAATATTTCCAAGCATGTGATTTTGACCGATATCATAGGAACCGAGGATCACTTTGGAGACATGGATTTTAAACTTTCTGGAACCAGAAATGGTATTACTGGGGTTCAGCTCGATTTGAAAATTCAAGGGTTGCCGATCGAAATTGCCAGAGCAGCAATTGCACAAAGTAAAAATGCAAGGATGCAGATTTTGGACATCATGGAATCAATCATCCCTGGCCCACGAAAAAGCCTAAAACCAAATGCTCCGAAAATTCACAGCATGAAAATCGATCCCGATAAAATCGGTGCTTTGATCGGACCAGGAGGGAAAAATATCAAACGGATAACGGAAATAACTGGGGTTCAAATCGATATTAACGAGGACAATAGTGGAAAAATTTTGGTATTTGCCCTCAATGAAGATGCTTTGGAACGTGCCGTAAAGGAAATTAGTTTGGTCTGTTCTGAAATAGAGGAAGGGCAAGTTTATAGAGGCAAGGTAATGTCCATCAAAGAATTTGGGGTTTTTGTCGAGTGTTTACCAGGGAAAGAAGGACTTGTTCACGTTTCCGAAATGGCAGATTTTCGAGTAGAAAATCCAGCAGACATTTGCAAAATTGGGGATGAAATTATCGTTAAATGCATCGGCGTTGATGAGAAAGGCCGCGTACGATTAAGCCGCCGAGCTGTAATTTGTGAAGCCAAAGGCATTCCCTACGAAGCGACCATGCCAAAATCATCCCATGGCGATAAATTTCAACGTTCCTCAAGTCGCCCTAGGAATGACCGATCTTTCGGGGGTGACCGGGAAAAACGTTTCAGGAAAGATTTTCGAGGTGAAGATGATAGGCGGAGATCACAAGGAGGCAGGAGAGATAGCCACAGCGATAGGAGAGGGAATTAAACCTTTTCTCGACAAAATACAACTATCTTCAAAATCTTGAGCATGTTGGCTGTGCACCTACGTGCTCGGCCGTTCTTCTTGAGAACTCATACTTGGTTGAGTGGAATTTGCAAAGACAAAGGAATGGGAATGTATTAATGTCCGCTGGCGTTCTTGGAAATCTCAAACATTCCATCGTATCGTTTGAATGCCAATCCTCGAATTTCGAGCATCTGCAATGTATGCATTACTTTATTTGCTGGCAACTCGGAAAGGGTTATTACCGCATCTATTGGAGCGGATTTTTCTCGCAATAAAATTTCATAAATCTTTCTTTCCATGGGACATGAAATCTGTGATATAGGGGCATTTAAGTCTTTATTTTCAGGTGATGAAAGTGATAATACGACCTGCTTTGGTAAATCGTCAAGGTAAGGCAAGTCCTCGAAAATATCATCGACACATGTTAACATGGTAGCTCCTTCTTTGATAAGAGCTAGGCAGCCAGAACTGGTTGGTTGGTCAATTCTGCCAGGAATCGCAAACACATGTCTGCCGTATTCGGTTGCAAATTTTGCAGTTATCATGCTACCTCCGAATTTGTCGGACTCCACAATGATCACTGCATGGCACAATCCCGCAATTAGACGATTACGTATGGGGAATGTTTGTTTGTCGGCATGTCTGCCCAATGTAAATTCAGATATAATTCCTCCCTTTTCTGCTATTCTTTTGTATAGGGTAGCATTTTCGATGGGATAAATTATGTCAATTCCATTTCCTAAAATTGCGATGGTTTTCCCCTTGGCAGCCAATGCGCCTTCGTGTGCTGCCGTATCAATCCCACGAGCCATCCCACTAACTATGCAAAATTTCCGCCTTGCCAATTCCATTGCTAGCATCCTTGCCGTTTCGAGACCATATAGTGTATTTGTCCTTGAGCCTACGATTGCTATATTTCTCATCTCGTTGTTAATTTCTCCAATGGCATAAAGACCTATGGGGGCGTCATGGATCTCCTTCAGGAGTATTGGGTAATCGTTGTGATTAATATGCAAAAAACGGCCTCGCAATGCCAACAAACTTTTTTCTTCATGCTGTAAATCGAAGTATTTGGAATGATTTCGTATGCAATCAATAGCCTGGTGGTCAAGCCCGGAAACTTCCTGGAGCTGATTATTTGTGGCGGAAAAAACTCGTCGGGCATCCCCACGGAAATGTGCCAATAATTTTTTTGCGGTACATGGTCCAATGTGAGGCAATGCGTTCAATACCATGAAAGATTGATTTTCTGAAAGTCCCGACATGGGTATGACATATGCCATACGAAACAAATTTTTGCAAGGAGATTTTTAATATTACACAATAATCACTAAATAATAATCTAGGAAAACCGAATCAAATGTATCCTTTGGCTAGGCGATTCTCCAATCAATCATGTTAAGCCGTGGGGAATTGATTTTATTCCAGGTTTCTCGGGTAATCGTTATGAGCAAATCCAAGGGCACATGTATGGGAGGAATGTTATGGGCACCATTCCAACCGATGGTAAGAATTCGCTTGGAATGCCTATCGGTTAACCAGAATTTTACGTGATGCTTCTGAACTCCAAATGTTTCTGGGAGGTTATTGATTATAATATTTTTCAATAGAAAAATGGGTTCTGAATTTTTTTGCCCGAATGGCTGTAAGGTTTCCAACTCTTCCATGAAATTATTATCGATTTCTTCCAATGTTAATTCGTGGGAATATTCTATCTTTTCGTGTTCGGGTTTACCAGTCGAATGCTTTTTCACAGCTTCGTTGAATTTTTCCCTAAAGGCATCGATATTTTCCGGTCGAATGGATATTCCAACGGCGTAGGGATGACCACCCCATGTTTCCAAATATTCCGAACAATCATTTAAAATATCGATCAAATTTACACCATGCATGCTCCTGCCTGACCCCTTTGCTAAATCACGCTCATAGCCTAAAACAATGCATGGTTTGACATAATCCCTGGCGCATTTACCACTGACGATTCCTACAACACCGGAATGCCAGTTTGGGTTATATAGAACAATTCCGTCATCATCGATGTAATTATTTTTGAGTATTTCTTCCGCTTGCTCGGTTATTTCTTTTTCAATCAGCTGACGTTCTTTGTTTGTTTCATCAAGTTCATAGGCATAGGTCATGGCTTCATCGAAGTTATTGCTCAGCATCATTCTAATTGGAAGAACAGCATTGGTAATCCGTCCACAGGCGTTCAACCGCGGACACAGCTTGAAAGAAACATCATGTTGACCGATATTGGCATCGATCGGAATATCAGCGGATTTACACAGCGCTTCAATCCCCGGGCGACGATATTTTCTACTGAGAATTTTCAGGCCGAATTTACAAAAAATTCTATTCTCATGGATCAATTGCGCCATATCAGCAATGGTTCCAAGGGTCACGAGATCGAGGTCATGCTTTAATGAATAGTTAAATACCCGCTGATCATTCGCTTTCCTCAAAACTTTTAAGAGAGCATGGCACAGCTTAAAAACTAACCCCACCGAACATAGTACCTTATATTTGCCATTTTCTTTGTCATCATCAATATGGGGATTGACGATGCAACACTTGGCAAGCGGTAACGATTTTGCCTGATGGTGGTCAACGATTAAAACTTCAATGCCATGTTTTTGGAGAAATTTAACTTCTTCGGCAGAATTTGTACCACAGTCGAGGGCTATGACCGTATCATATTTCTTTTCCGAAAGAATACGTTCTATAATTTCACTGGATAAGCCATACCCTTCGTAGGCGCGGTTAGGTACAAAGAAATCAGGAACTATGCCAAAATTTTTCAGCACATTGGTTAGGAGTGTTATGCTGGTGATGCCATCGACGTCATAGTCTCCTATGATGGCAACACGCAGTCTATTGTCTATTACCTTGCGTAGTATGTTTATGGCCCCATCGATATTTTTAATCCTAAATGGGTTATCCAAATATGTCAGTTTTGGCCAGAGAAATTTTTCCGCTTCCAGCTTTGAAGTAATGTCCCGTTGGACCAATATTACACACAATAAAAAACTAATATTTAGTGACTTATATAATTCTTCTGCCGTGGATTTATCGTAGGGAATCTGTATCCAAAATTTTTCCATCATTGCCTAATTCCATCATATCGGATTTATGTCGCACTACTCCCAATAATGGTTGCTCTATTACCTCTGCGCCAGGCATAAAACACTGGACTGGCGATGAAAATTGAAGAAAATGTTCCGATGATGACGCCTATGGAAAAGGCCAATGCAAAGTCAACGACTACACCCGACCCAAATACATATAGGGCTAATGCAGCCAGGAATGTCGATGTACTCGTAAGTATGGTGCGGGAGAGCGTCCTATTAATCGATAGGTTTATAATATCTTTTAAAATTTTGGTCTTATTCATTTTCAATTCTTCACGGATTCGATCAAATACAATAATGGTGTCGTTTATCGCATATCCGACAACCATAAGAATGGATGCAATCATCGGAGCAGAAATCTGATGCCCCAATGCTAAATAGATTAATACCGTCATGATAACATCTGCAAGCGTGGAAATCACCGCTCCAATTCCATATCCTGTTTCAAACCGAAAAGCAACATAGATCATAACGCCGACCATTGATAATATTATGGATATGAGAGCGTTCAATTTTGTTCCTTGGCCGACGGAAGCTCCTATTTCAGTTTTTCTGACTAAAAATGGTTTTGAATCTTGGAAATGATTGCTCAGATGGTCAAAAAATTTTGTTCCCTGTCCTTCGGGTATTTGTATGCGTAGGATTTCTGAACTGTCGGCCGTTGACTTTTGATAGAGAGAAGTGACTTCCCCTATGCCATATTCCAATGCCAATTTATTGATTTCATTTATGGGAATTTTTTTCTCAAACGTTACGGTAATTTCGTCTCCTCCTGTGAAATCAATGCCATAAATCTTGGAACCTCGGGATGTTATAATGACGATGCAGGTAAGAGTTACTATTGCGTATATTCCAATGGTCAGCTTCATGTGTTTTAAAAAATCGAAGGAGATCGGTTTTATTCTAAAATTAGGGATAAGTTTTTTTATCAGATCTTTTTCTACTAAAAACTCTAGCAGCCCTTTACTCAGCACCAGGGCACAGAACATCGTCGCAAAAATTCCAATGGCCAAAATTACCCCGAATCCTTTTACCGGCCCAGCCCCAAAATATATGAGAATTACTGCCGTTAGCAGTGTTGTTAGGTTCGCATCGAGGATAGTAGAAAACGCTTTTTCGTGCCCCGAAGTTAGAGCAACTTTTAGAGGCTTGCCACTAAGGAGTTCTTCCCGTATCCTTTCGAATATCAGAATGTTGGCATCGACCGCCATTCCAATTGTTAGGACCAGTGCTGCGATACCGGGCAACGTAAGCGTTCCTCCAATGGTTGCCATCACACCCAATACAATCACGATATTTACCATGACTGCGATTAAAGATATGATTCCGGCAGCATGATAAAATATCAGCATAAAAGCAGCTACAACGGCAGTTCCTATCAGCATTGCCCGTAGGGAACTTATTCTAGCATCTTCCGCTAGAGATGGTCCAATCTCGCTTAGTTCAACAAATTTTAATTCAAATTCCAATGGATTGTTGAGAATATTCGATAATTCAAAAGCATCCCGCTGGGAAAACTTTCCACTAATACTCGCACGTCCGTTTGCAATCGCAGAACGGATGAATGGGGCCGAATACAATTTCCCGTCCAACACGATGCCAAGTCGACGGTTTACGTTATTAGCCGTGACTTTTTCAAAGCACCTAGCTCCTTCTTCTGTCATCGTCAGGGAAATTTCATATTCGCCATATTGGCCGACAGCTACGCTGGCACGTTTTACCATGCTACCGGTCATATCTGGAATTTTTTTGACAAATACATATTCTTCCTCTCCACTATCTCCACGGTTGCCTTCAAATGCTAAAACTTCATAGCCAATTGGAGCACGTTCGGCTTTTGATTTTGGCGCAAGGGTAGGGTGCAACAATTTGAATTCAAGCTTGGCTGGCTTTTTAATTGTGTCGACGATTTCCGGATTGTCTTTCGTTGAAATACCCGGCAATTGAATCTCTATGCAATTTTTGCTAAACACCCTTAGCAAGGGTTCCGAAACCCCCAACCCATCGATACGCTGTCGAATAATATCAATTGCTTTGTTTAGCTGTTCTGTTTTCTCTGAGGTTCCCAAATTTTCAAACTTTGAATCATCAATTTTTAATACGCAAGAAACACCACCTTTTAAATCGAGACCTTGTTTAATTTTCCCTTTCGAATCTGCTAGCAGGGCATTTAACAAAATTTTATTTTTTTCGGAGAGGTTTTTGATATCACCAAAGCTTTTATTTTTGAAAAATCGTAACAGATCTACTTTTTCAGCATCTGCGACATCGCGAATAGCCAGGAGCAAACTTTTGGACAGTCCAATTTCCAATCTTTCCTTGGCGCGCCGCATAAGTTCTTCAAATGCTGCCTTGTCATTGGTTACGCAACTTACCAGATATTGTTCTGGTATTCTGTCGCGGATAGGTAATATACTCTGAACAGCAAGAAGAATAATTACCAACGAAGACAAAATTTTGTAAAGCGACTTCCTGTTGCGCATGGGATCTACTCTGTTTTTTCGGATTTATCCAGTTTAGCCTGGATGTATGACCTGAAAATTTCAATCTTTGTATCATCTGCAATTTTCAGAATGAATTTCGAATTCTTAACATTGGCGATTGTTCCAATAATCCCCGAAGTGGTTACTACCTTATCTCCCGATTTTAGGCCATCCAACATTTTTTGCTGTTCCTTTTGCCGTTTCCTCTGTGGAAACACTAGCAAAAAACACATGCCCGTTATTAGCAGTACGTACATGATTAGTACCTGCCAACCAGAACCCGTACTTTGTGCCTGTGCTATGAAATGTAAATGATCCATTCTTCGTCCTTTTGCAGGAAGACTAGATCTCGAAATCCCTTAATCAAGAAAATAAATCTAAAAAATTTACCATTCCGGACGGCCTCATAGGAAAATTTTTATGTAAGCTTTTTCCTTGAGTTTTTTTATGTAATGCTCTTTCGCCTCCTTTTGATATTTTGTGGCCAGAATATTTTCAATGTCACCGCTCACTTCATCTAACGTAAATTTTTTGGCAGGCTTTTCATCGACTACGAACAATATGTAAACCGTACCATCTAGAAATATGGGGGCTGTGTATTCCCCTATGCCAAGTCTCCTCAGAGCATCTGCAAATTCTGGTATCATATCGTCTGCGCAAACCCATCCGATATTGCACGATTTTGGACTATCACTAAAGGTTTTTATGATGGTATGTATTTTATCTCCGGATTCAATGGCCTGTTTTAGGTTTGACAATTTCGTTTGTAATTCTTCATCCGTGTAATTTTCTTTCGAAAAGGAAACTTTTTTAACAAAAATCTGCCTATCTATTATGAAGTCTTGAATGTGTTCATTGTAATATTCCTTTATTTTCGTCGGACTTACTTCAGACTTTGACTTTTGTACTTCTGACAGAACATAGTTAACTATCGCATTTTCCCTGATATCCTTTTTGAACTCCCTAACGGATTGTCCATTTGCTCGTAAATATCGTGCAAAAGCCGTTCTATCATCGTTAAATCTATTGTGTATGCACGCCTCATATTCCTTCTTTTCATAGTGATCCGACATTTGTCCACCCTTGGATTTAAAATCTTCAACGATAAGAATTCTTTCGATGAATGCATTCAGAACGAATTCCTGATACTCCCGGACTTTTTTTTGAAAATCTACCTGGGATCCGGATATTTTTTGAATTTCGGGTATAAAATAAGATACTTCCCGCATTAATCTCGTCACCGTAACTATTTCATTATTAACGATGGCTGCAATGTCATCGGCATACACAGGCACTTGAAATTCTTCCGTAGGTTGCTCTAGTATATCCTGGTTAGAATTTTCGGCTAAATCTTCGACCGCTTCAAGGGAAAACATTCCCAGTAAAATTATTAAAAAAGAAATAACCCTTTTCCCCGAAAAAGCTTTTATAAAAGACATACGTCGACTATGAAAATGGGCAGAAATTTTTCCATTCTTTTTTTCGTACACTTGACAATCCTTGAAAATAGACCTTTTTACGTGTTCCATACATGTCATATTCGTTAAAAATTCTGTATTTGGGAGATTTGGTCGGCCGCCCTACGAGAGAATGCATAGTAAAAAGCCTACGTGGAATAAGAAAAATACATGGCATTGATGTGGTCATTGCAAATGCTGAAAACGCCACTTCGGGTGCCGGCCTTACCCGTGAACATGCCGAATTGTTACATTCTGTTGGCATAGACCTAATCACCCTCGGGGATCACGTTTGGGATCGCCATGGCTTTGAGCAGGATATTGAGGAGTTGGAATACGTTTGCCGACCTGCCAATTTGCCTAGAGAATGTCCCGGAAGAAGTTTTATTACCCTTGCAAGAAATGGCACAAAAATCGGAGTTTGCGTGGTTTTGGGACGTCAATTTATGAAAATCCACGCTTCATGTCCCTTCGAAGCCATGGAAAGAATTTTACAGGACAACGGCAATAGGGTAGATATTTTACTCGCTGAAATTCATGCCGAAGCAACATCAGAAAAAATTGCACTTGGGTGGAATTTCGATGGCAAAGTAACCGGCATTGTGGGAACCCATACGCACGTTCAGACATCCGACGAACGTATTTTACCAAACGGAACCGCATATATCACGGATCTTGGTATGTGTGGACCCCACGAATCCGTCATTGGGCGTGAAATTTTGCCCGTTCTCCATAGCCTGAAGTCAGGCATGCCGCAAAAATTTGAAGTAGCCTCAAATGATATCCGCCTCAATGGTGTCATATTAACCATTGACAGCCATTCTGGCTTAGCCACCAAAATTGTGAGATTTTCCGAACGAATGTCCTAGATAAATTAACTACTAAAGACTTTAAAATGTATCAATGATCCTTGCCCTTTGTTTGCATAAAACTTAGACAAGCGACATTGCAAAAATAAACATGGATACTGAAAATATTTTCCAATATCCAAATTTCAATTGAGAGCTTTCCAACCCTCACATGTGCAAGAAAGTAGCTTATACTTGATATTGTCTTTCTGGGGCAGGGTCAAATCCCTGTTCCATTAGAATAGGGTCATGTTCTTTGCAGAATCTATTTATTACTTGAGTTTCTATGGCGGGCCAAAGTGCAATTAGCGAAGCCATCCAAACACCGTAGGCACCCGTAGCATTATTCTGAGTATACAATATGCCTCCTATTATTGCTCCCGTAAGGCTTAAAAGACCACCTCCCCACCTGGATCCCTGGACAACCGTCCTTTGAGTATTAGTCAAATGTCTACGTGCATCAAAACCATCAATCATTAGACGGTCGTCGGGTCCTACGTATCCTTGAGCAATAAGGGAAACATGCCTTTGGTCTAAAGGTATTCCCTGCACTGCATTTCTGTTAGCAGTCTCGTAAAATCCTCGTAGTTGTTGTACTGCCTCTCTACTTATATCCACACCTGGAAGGTTGGGTATTTGTACAGAATATCTCCGTCTCAGGTGATGTGTATTTGGATGAGGTAGTTGCCTTGTAGGGCCAAATTTTGTTGCAGGTGGTGGTTCACCCATCAAATGTGAGTCGCCTATCGAACTGCCTGCCAAAACAGAATCATCCAATGATCCTGTATACGGCCTATACGCTCCATCTACGCCATGAATTTTTTTGTCCATATGTTTCCTCCTATTGTTAAAAAGTCTAACCAACTGTACTTTTTTTGTTTCAAATGTCAATTTTTTTACATAACAAGAAAAGTGTATTTTATCAATAAAGCCTTTAACCCTAATTGCTAAAAGAAAAATGGTTTATGGAAATTTTAAAAACGAAAAAGACTAAAAAAGACATGTGGAAAATTTATTCTTTCCATAAAAGATGAAAATGGCATGGATGTTTGGCGATGTCAGGGGAGAAGTTTTAGCGGAAGATTAAGTTGACGGACGGACTAGTAGGTATTGTGTGGCAAACACTGATACGAGTACCAGGCACAAAAAGGAGATAGAGACATTTGACCAACTTAGTAGAACATAGAAATTTGACATCGAGCAAGAAATTATTCACCATCATCTCCGATAGCGCCGACGGGACAACTATTCATTGCTTCTTCACACAAGGCTATTTCCTTCTGTGTCTCGGGTTGTTTCACAATGATCGAACTGCCCGACTCTTCGTTTCGCCCAAAGCAATCCGGACAAATTTCCCTGCATAGATCACAGTCTATGCACTGATCATCCACGTAAAACTTACCAGGGAAATTTCCCCCAATCCTATTTTCCTTTGTTGCCACAGAGGGTCATTGAAATATGCCGAAACCTATAGTCAACAAACTTTTTAATAAAATCTTGATTTTATTGTACGGCATGATGAAGACTTTCCGTGCGTTAGCTGACTTTCAGGAGAAACTATAATTGTTCCGCCGAATGGTAGTGTGTTTCTCTAGGGGAAATATGAAATGCGAAGTAATGTGGGAGCGATGATTTTTTTGACTTTATATATATTTTCTTCATTGCTCACCAAGTCTGAATTTATGCGACTTCCACAACTGGCTGCCCGATCAGGATTCGAACCTAAACAAACGGAGTCAGAATCCGTTGTGCTGTTTATGCATAAATATGTAAAAAGCTGTTAATTTCTTTCAAATAAAGGTATTTGAGCTTGACA
>JAITBI010000032.1 GCA_031283685.1 Puniceicoccales bacterium
TTCTTTATTGACCAAACAAAGCTTTCTCCATTGACCATTTTCAATTTTGAAATTAGAAAAGGTGATGATTTGTAAAAAATAAAATGGCAAGGAAATCTATCCAAGTGAGAGTTGTAAAATCTGATGTCTTCGAAGATTAATTGTCCTGTAGATTCGTTTGCTCCTTCAGGCTAGAAAAGTTTTTAATTTTTGATACTTTTTGTTGAAATTATAAATTATTTACATATCATGCTGTTCCATGGATAGTATACAAAATGATCTTAAATTGCGTCCCGTATACCAAGAACAAGCCCAAAGGCAACAACCCACCTGTAGCTTTTATGGCAAGCTAATGGCAGTTGTCACAACCGTAGGAGGTGCGGCTGCGGGTGGTTTGATGGGAGGTATTCCTGGGGTAATTTTGGGAGGTACAACTGGGGCGGCAATAGGGGGTACTTTTTTGTACAACAGGCAGGTTGAGACAACTCCAAGTCCTCAAACCAAAGAGACGCCGCTAGAAACCCAACCTCCGAAATCAGGTGCATTTACGATAAGAAATAAAGTGGACAAGCGAGTTTATTCTGGCCTTCCAGTAAGTGATCAACAAAAAATAGAGACATTCTTTGAAACTGTTGTGAGCTCCCAGAAACAAGGAACAATCGCACTGGAAGACGGTAGACAATGTACATTGAAATTTAATTCAGCATCAACAGGTGAGGAACTTGCTTACACCATTACCAAAATCGAAATTAAACCCGCAACGCCGCTGCCACCACTAGCAAAAGCCGCAAAAACATTACCGCTTACACGGTTGTCACAACAGCTTCCAACGGTTTTTTCTAGGACCGTAATAAATAAAGCAAAAGAATTACAAAAGGGAGGCTCAGTGTCCGTATCTAAATTTAGGCAACTTGTAGATCTTCTTGAAAAAACAGCCGGTGTAACAGTAGAAATTCCTTATTCAGGCACATCTCTTGGAAAGATGATTTACGTTGATAAAAATAGGAAAAAACAAACAATTTCTCTATGGAATCCTCACGGAGCCAAAAACATGCCTCGCCATTCCAAAGGCATCCAAGAAGTACTAGACGCAATCTTGAAGTAGGTCCAACCATATTAATTCATCAATTGTGAAAGTTTAGAATACCCCCAAACATATCATCTTCTTTCGCAAGCCGTGTGTTTGCCATGGAAAATTTGTCCCCGAATTCGACATTTTCTACCCCACGAATGATTACGAGAGGACAGCATTCATCGCCCTCCCCCATCAGATAGCATGCCGCCGATGCCAGTGAGTCTGCTATGTTTACCGATGTCATTTCTAATCTGCGTCCGAAAAGATCGACCTTGCCCTTGTAATCCTTGGTTGGGTTGAACCCGAAAATATCCTGGGCAATTCCGACCGTTCCCCGGCGAAAAGGTTCAATTTTGCTATCGATGGACATAAGTCCCAGATTTTTTATGGTGAACTTTTTGCACAGATATCCATGAATTTCGGCCAATAATTCGGTAATATTTTGCGGCCACAGGACGTAGTATCCATTTCCATTGCTTTCGTCGATTCCTGAAAAAGGAATTACAACGCCATCTTTTACGGTGAGTAAACAATTTTTCCCCCATGCGTAATCGGCCTCATTGCGGACCAATTGTTCCCTATCGATCGTTCCAATTCTGACACATCTCCCCTGATGTATCGCAAGGCACTTTGTCGCTATGCACAATATGTCCGATTCTTCCAGTAAAAAGCCCTCCGAGTCAAAAAGAGGAAAAATATTGTTTCTCGGAGGGCAAAGTATGAAAGTCTTTACTGCCAAAAATTTCAACGGCATGCAATTTTTTATCCGAAAAATTCTTTCAAACCATCCCGGTTTGGTTTCATAGATTTTTGACCGCTACGCCAATTGGCTGGACAAACTTCCCCAAATTTTTCAAAATGCTGGAGGGCATCAACCATCCTTAGCGCCTCATCGACGCTGCGACCAAGGGGCATATTGTTGATCACGCAATGTTGCACAATTCCACTTTTATCTATCAAAAACAATCCCCTGTAGGCAATCAGTTCTCCGGTAACCTTTGTGGTTCCATCATCACCGTCTTCGTATCCAGCCAAAACACCGTACTCATCGGCGATGGTTTTATTTATATCGGAAACAATTGGAAAGGTAACACCTTGGATACCTCCCTGTTCACGAGGGGTTTCGAGCCATGCGAAGTGTGAAAATTCTGAATCCGTTGAGCATCCTATCAATGCCACATTCCTCTTTTCAAACTCTTGAATCTTTTCTTGAAATGCCCAAATTTCGGTAGGGCAAACAAATGTAAAATCTTTTGGATAGAAAAACAAAACGACATATTTCTTGCCAAAAAACTGTTCCAGTGAGAAACCTGGAACAATGTTACAACCATTTGTTACTGCCGTTGCTAAAAATTTCGGGGCCTTCTTCCCTACTAAAGTTTGCATGGGCTTCTTATATGTCCCAAATTCATTCCTGTAAAGATAAAAATCTGGAAAAAAGTTCTTTACTTGTAGAACATATTTTCAATCGTAGGCCAAAGCTAGATAATTTGTCGATTCAATATGGGAAATCTGAAGAAAAAGCGTCGCCTTAAGATGAACAAGCATAAGCGTAGTAAACGCTCAAAGGCTAATAGGCACAAGAAGAGGCTCTGGGGAAATTAAACCGCCGTCCCAGGTAGTAGGTGGTTTTACCATTTTAAAGATTTAGGGAATTTGTAATTATTTCGCCCAGTAGAGATACTCAAATAGATGAAATTCACATACTTTCGTAGCT
>JAITBI010000019.1 GCA_031283685.1 Puniceicoccales bacterium
CCCAAAGGAGCTCGGTTGAGGTTCCCCTTTTCCCTCAGTAACTTTTTCCACCTGCTTATAGTCCTGGTACCTACGCCAAACACCTTACTGGTCTCTTTTACTCCGTTGATTTTGGCATATTCTATCACCTTGACCCTCAAATCTTTCCCGTAATACATTTCTTCTTTGCTTTTTAACTCTTCTTTCGGCCCTGGTCAAAAAGATTAACTATACATCAATATAATGGGCTATCACGAAACCGATATTGCTGATTTTTACGATCGCTTTTCTCCTCATCTCTCTGAATCTGCATAGTATATATCTATGACTTGGCCCGTATAATCTTGAAGTAATGTATGGAGAGATTTTTCTGCAACGAATTGCGGCGATAGCAAAGTTGCGGAAGATTCTTCCCCAAAATTTAACAGGCGCATAGGTGTAGCCGTCCTTGCCGGGTTCACCATGTTTATTCGAATACCATCCGAAATCCACTCCTCCGATAGTGCTTGGCCTAAATTAACGACGGCGGCTTTCGTCGAAGAATAAATTGCATAGGAAGCTCGGCCTCGGGTATGGGAGCTGGACGTAAAAAATAGGAGCGCCCCCTTGGATCGTTTGAGATAGTCGTAGGATGCACAGGCAACATTTATGCATCCAAAATAATTGGTTTCAACCTCATCGCGAATTTCCGGCATTGATTTGCTGTTCAGATTTCCAAGTTTCAAAATTCCTGCACTATTGATGACGAAATTTATACATTTTTCCCTATAGTAAACTTCTTTCAATGCTCGCTGGATGGATGCCATATCTCGCACATCGACCCCGTTTACCCTGGAAAAGCCATGTGTTTTTGCTCCATATTGCTGTGCCAAATCGGCGATCGCCTTGCCAATGCCACTACTACTACCAAAAATTACCAGGACCATATTTGCCAGTTGCCTCAAGTCAGCGTCAGGCAAAGACAAGTGTTTTATTTGGAATAATTTGTCGGCGATAAAGAGATCAATGGGGTTGGTAATTTTAATATTTCCCTCTTCCCCTTGAACAACATGGATTTCGGCGAGATTGAACATTTTCACCAATCCACAATCGTCGGTAAATTTTACGGAGGACGAAGTGGCTAAGGAATGGGCACGCTTTATTATGCTCAATTTGAATGCTTGTGGAGTTTGCCCTCTCCTAAGAAACTGACGAGGAAGAATGTTTTCGATTATCATGGCATCGTTAACCTCTATGATTGTGTCGGCCGTCGGAATGGCGACATCTACGGCATCATATTTGTCAAGGGCAGCAACGCAGTCATTAATTATTCGATCAGAAATCAAGGGACGAACGGCATCGTGGATCAAAACTTTCGCATCTCCGTCGGAAATAGAATTAACGCCAATGAAGGAACTTATTTGTCGTGTTTCTCCACCGACCAAAATTTTTCCGATTTTTTTAAAACCATTTTGACCTAAAATCTTGTTACAAAAATCAACGAACTGCCTATGCACAACTACAATTATTTCGTCGACGAAGCCGTTGCGCTCAAAAACTTCGATGGAATGTTCTAAGACTGTCTTGCCGGAAATCTTTAAAAACTGTTTGGGTAAGTCGCTCCCAATGCGCTCCCCGATACCGGATGCTAGCAATATTGCATAGGTTTTCATGGAATTTTTAATTCTTTCCGTAGGTAGTCAAATACACGTTTACTTGCAGTTTCATCGGACATCAATTGCAGCTTTGTCAGCTGTTCCGATCGCTGGGGAGCCATAAAATCATCGCCGTCTATCATTACCCGTGAAAATAATTTTTCAAGCTCGGCATTGCTGTGAATTTGATAGTATGTGCCGATGATATCTTTGCCGAAATCGTTGAATTCTCTTGATTGGTCACTTCTTCTTAAATGAAATAGGGGTTTGCCACTCGGGAAATAGTCTGCCAAAAAAGAAATGCAGTCTGTTATTAGGCAATCCGAAGTCTTGAATAAATCGAAACAATCCCCTTCCCTAACGATCGTTCCATATTTTTCCCAGGCGGCATAGTATTCATCGAGTTCCTGTTGTGTCATAATGCCATCCGCGACAACATGTTGATCAAAACTAGGATGAGGCCTAAGCACCCACGTGGTTTGGGGATACATGCTGGCCAAATTTAAAATAACTTGCCCATTTTGTGGAAATGTTGCAACTCGATGTTGTGTTGTGAACGTAAAATGCGGTGCATAAACTATTCTTTTTTTAGCCGGATGTGCATCTTTCCAAAAGTCCATATGGGGTACTTTTCTTGAGAAATACCTGTCCAAATGCAAACTGCCAGAACTTACGCAATTGTTAGCTTTAAACCTGTTTTTATATGATTCCAAGTGCCAAGGTGATTCAACGAAATACTTCCACAAAAATCGATGAAATAATTCCAGATAGTCGTATTCGCTGCGCATCATGTGGAAACAGTAGGGTGTATAGCATGTTAGGGCAAAAATTGCAACTTTAGATATACTCTGAACGCGATCTATACCCCATGGTTGTTCGTAAAAAACGACGTCGGGGTTGAAAATTTTCAAATCTAAGAATTTATTGTTCGCACTATGGTAGGCACATTCAACATGCACATCAACGTTTTTAAAAAACGAAAGGGTTGCATTAAAATCTTTGGTGGTGTCATAACATGTTATTCTTTTTGTTACTAATATCAATGACTCGAAATGGTTACTATTTTTAAATAAATCGTAGAGGGTAGCACCGTGCCATTTCGATGTTTCATTTACCAAAAATGCAACGCGTATTTTCCGATGTTGTGCAGCTTTTTGCAAATTTCGTAGATGTTGCGCATAAAGATTGTTTATTGTTTTTCTAGCTCCGATAAAACTGAGACGCTTGGTCCACGGAACGTGATTTATCTTTTCAAACATCCTGGCATCCTCTGCGTTTTTTCTCCTTTGGACGAAAAATTGGCAGATGTTTTTACATAATTTCTGCAAAAAATTATCACATTTGCCTATTTTTTTTACATTTTTGAGAATATTATCCACCATCCGCACTTCCATAAAAAGTAAAATGAAAAAACGGTACTTCTCAAATAATTATTTTGCCCAATATATTCTACAGGAAAGAGGGGGTAAAATCAGCTTATTGTCTACAATTTTATCGAAAATCATCTGGTCACGGTGAAAGAATTGTTCCTCATCGGCCAAGGTTGTGCATTGTTGTAAATTTACTTCCTTAAAGTCTATGGTAGCTTCACTGAGGTGGGGGTTTATGGCGAAAATTAGTTGACCATTTCCAAACGTATTATTTGCATTATATGCAAGTGCACATGCGGAATTTGCAGTCGATGGCAAAAAACGAAAATATGTTTTATTGGGAACCTGGGAAAGGCGCAAAATCGCACCGCGCTTGGACAATCTAAGCTTTATTAAATTTTTAAAATAGTCGTGAGTGGAATGATGGACGTCCAGTAGTTTATAGTCGATGGCATTCAGATCTCCCCGGTTATAAGTATTGCTCGCACCATATTTAGAGAACAAAAAATCTTGCCCTGCCGTTACCATGGGGATGCCGACTGACATGATAAGTATGGCAAGAGCCAACCGCGTGCGCCGCAGATCATTATCTGTCGGCGCACTACCGTTATGATGCGGATTTTCTGTTATGTTATCCACCCAGCCCCGGTCATCGTGTGAAGCCACATAATTTACACTCTGACCAGGAAATGTTGATCGAAAATCTAAACCGCCACATAGAAAATATCTTAAACCATTCGAATTTCCATTTCCACACACGTAATTTTTCACGAATTCCCTATACTCGTCATTCCAAACGGAATAAGGCAGATGTCGCATAGAAATTCCGATATTGCCACGAAAACTCCATGGTTCTGCTATTAGAATAACTGATTTTTTCACACATTTCAACTTTTTTTGTAAAATATTTAAAAAATCCATGCCCAATAACTCAGCCAAATCAAACCTAAACCCATCGACGTTGTAGGTTCTGATTAGGTGTTCTAGGCTATCTATTACCAGTCTACGCGCCATTGTGTTTTCCGTTCGAAAATCGTTGCCGCAACCGCTAAAATTTGAAAATGTCCCGTCTTTGCTATGCCTAAAATAATATTCTCCGTCGATATTTTGTAGATGGTTTGAATCTCCAAAGTGATTATATACTACGTCCAAAATAACGGCAATGCCAGCTTTATGGAAACTACGTACCATTTTCTTTAAATTCTGAACTTGTGTGGCATTTCTGGCGTCATCGGCATAGGCACTTGATGGGCAAAACCAATTGGCTGGCATATATCCCCAATGATATTCTTCCTTTGAGGAATAGTCAAATTCCTGTATGGGTTGCAATTCTACACAATTTATCCCCAGTTCACGCAAATAACACCTTTGGTCTGTTAAATACTTCGTCAGCCCAGAGAAATTTAACCTTTCTTCTGTAGATAAATCCATTGGAGCATTAGCCAATAAATCTCGTAAATGGGCTTCTAAAATCACCAGATCTTTCGGGTCGGGAGTTATAAAATCATCTTCCGATGTTTCGGTAAACCCATGGGCCATAACAATTCCAGGCCCCCTACTCGATAGGGCTGCTTTTGCGTAGGGATCAAGGATCATGGGAGAGTTTTCCCAGTCTTCGTCTTCTTTTGATAAAATCTGATAGTAGTAGTAGTAACCTTCCAAACGTTTGTGAATTTCGCCATACCAAATGCCAGTATTTGATTGTTGCAAAAAATAATATTCTAGCTGAGTGGCTTCCTTGCTGAAAATTGCAACCCTGACACTGGCAGCCCGTGGAGCAAAAATTCTAAAACTTGTGGTGTTTTTACTTACAATTGCTCCAAGCGGGATATCATCATTCAGAGATGATATCCAGGGAGAAAAGTCCACATCTAGGACGCAATCATTGGACAATTGAACAATGAGGGAATCTCCTGTCGCCATATTCGGGGTTAGGTGATATTGCAAAACGTTATTGCCTGTTATACGGGGATCGAAGGTAAAATTTAGGGAACCTATTTCAGATATTTGCGTATTGGGCATATTATCGTCGGGACCATACCAATCTCCCGCAGAAGAAATGAATTGAAAAGGAAATGGACTATTCAGCAAAAACCTATTGATTTTTACCCCAAACAACTTTTCCCCGTATACATCCATCCTATGGAGTTGCCATTTGCTTGCTTTGTTTGCATTTCCCCAATTCGACATTTCACAGGCTAAGAAAATGTTCTGGTTGGTTGGTAAATAGCTAGTACATTTTTCAGGGAAAACAAAGAGGATATCGTCTTTCTGCGAAAAATAACAATATTTATGGGCAAAATTTGCACAATTGAATGTTGTTTCTCGAAAACCTACGATGTTTTGTTCATTTTGTAAAATTTTTCCTACACGTGGAACAACATCAATGGCCTTATCCAAATCGACTCCATATTCAATTTGTAAGGTGCAATTATCTATCAAATAAGCTCGTGGTTTCAGCATCGATGATGAACGAGTGGGTTAACTCAAAAATGGGGCACACCAAATATTCCCAAACATTAAACCTTACGTAACAGCATTTGTGGCTCCCATTATGGATTGTACCATTCCTAAGGCAAGTAATCCCACAAGAGCAAATGCAAACATCATCGCTCCAGTCGAAACGGACACTGTTAATTTCTTCAGCGTAGACTGCAACTTTTCACTATACATTTTATGAATGTCCTTAAACGATGATGAGAGATCTCCTATTTTTTCTCCAATTGCGAGGAGGTCGCATTGTTCCCCATCTATGACATTGTATTTTTCAAACGAGGTGCAAATACTGCAACCATCTAATATGTCTGTTTTGGCATGTATAAATCGTTCCAAAAGAATCTCATTGCTGATAGAGGTTTGTGCTAATTTCAATGCTTCAGACGTATTGACTCCATTTGATAAAAGTGTTGTCATTAATTTTGACAGGTTTGTTTTCATGAACAGAGGTATGGTTGTGGAAAATGGTGCCATTTTCAATATTAATTGATCAGTTTTATATCGTCCCACCTTGGTTTGTCTTATTTTTGGTATGGTTATAAAAGCAGCAATAATGCACCCTATTGCCGGAAGCAGCAAATACGTAAACCATTTGGATATAAGTTTTAAAAGCTGCGCCATGGGAGGAAGACTTCCACCAAGTTCCTTTATAAAATTTTCCATTTTGGGCATCAAAACGAATACAAATAGCAACATTACAACAACGGTAAAAGCTACCATAAATGAAGGATATGCAAGAGATGAAATCATCTTTTTCCGAAGTTCATTTTTGGACTTTAACAAATCAACCACATCTCCTAGTACGGTTGCCAAATTCCCACTCGATTCTCCCACCAAAATGATACTGTATATACTGCTATCCATTTTTATGTTTAGACTTTTTATAGCGTTCGAAAAAGATTGTCCACCTGAAATATCCTGTAACAATTTATTGGTTAAAAATTTTTCTGCTGAGCTTCCAGTCCTCTTGTTAATGATAGATATTGCTTCGGACAATGTTATACTTGCGCTAAGCATTTTATACAATTTTTCGAAAAAAAACAGTAGGACATTATTCGTTACAACCGCCGATTGCTGCTTCTTTTGGAATATATGTCGGGTGATGCTTTGATTAGCTACTGTGATGGAAATTAGTTGTAAATTCTGCTGTTTTATCAACTTGACAGCTTCTTGCTGATTTGCTGCTGCTATGGTAGAATTTATAACTTCGCCCGTATTTCTAAAAGCTTTAAAAATAAAATTCACGCATTCAATAATGCCTAAAAATACTAGGATTGCAATAAATATATGTAAAAGTTTTCACTTTTATGCACTTATGCACTTTTTGGAGTAATTGCTTCGACTTTCACGGGACAATTTTTGGGGAAAATACCTCTTTTCTCATCAATAAACTATTATCGTTTGCCTATAAAAATGTTTAGACAATCTTCCAATGCTATTACCGCTTCATCTACTTCTTGTTTTGTATTGTACAGGCATAGCGAAATTCTGGCGGTACCGGAAACTCCAAAAATCTGCATTAGTGGTTGGGCACAGTGGGTCCCAGCTCGTATGGCTATTCCTCGACTTCCCAAATGGGTAGCAACATCGTGGGCATGTACGTTATTTAAATTAAAAGAAAAAACCCCCGATTGATTTTTAGAAGTTCCATAGACTTTTATACCAGGCACATTTCGTATTTTTCCACTGGCATATTGTATCACTTCGGAAAAATATGCCCTGGCAAATTTCCAATCTATTTCTTTTAAAAAATCTATGGCGGCTCCTAATCCCAGTACGGCAGCAATGTCCGGTGTTCCCGCTTCAAATTTTGTCGGTGGTGGCTTAAAGCTGCTTTCTTCAAAGTGTACTTTGTTTACAATGTTTCCCCCTACGTGATAGGGAAGCATGCCTTGCAACAAATCATACTTGCCAAACAAAAATCCACTGCCCGTTGGCCCAAATCCTTTGTGCCCCGAACATGCAAAAAAATCACAATCAATCTTTTCCAAATTAATCTTTTCTGAAGCCAGGGAACAGGCTCCGTCAATCAGTATCTTCGCTCCGTGGGAATGGGCAATGGTACCTAGCATCCTAATATCATTAACGGTACCAAGTACGTTACTAATATGTTGGATGGCGACAAACTTTGTTCGTTTGGAAAATAAATGTTCGTACTGCTCAATGTCGATGGTGTAATCTGCGTTTAGAGGTATAATCTTACGCTTAATCCCAATTTCTTGTTCTAAAACCTGCCATGGCAAATAGTTTGCGTGGTGTTCTGCTGCCCCAATGAGGATCTCATCGCCAGCCGTCAAAAATTTTCTTCCATAGCTGTAGGCAACTAAATTTATGGCTTCCGTAGCCCCTCGAACAAATACTATTTCATTGGGATTATTTACATCGAAATATTTTGCAATATCATGGCGCACCCGTTCGTATTCATTGGTTGCTTTCTCACTAAATTCATACATTCCTCGATGGACGTTGGAATTGTAAGTCGAATAAAAATCGACAATTTTGTCGATGACAAGTTGGGGTTTCTGGGTCGTTGCTGAATTATCCAAATAGACTAATGGATTCCCATTTCTAAGAGGTTTGCTAAGAATCGGAAACTGTTTTCGAAATTTTTCAATGGAGAACTCATGGCCCATGCTTCGCAACAACATAAGTAAGGGTATATTTTTTTGAAGCAAATTATCTGCATATTTT
>JAITBI010000020.1 GCA_031283685.1 Puniceicoccales bacterium
AGCCCCCGAGCAGACTTGAACTGCCGACCTCATCCTTACCAAGGATGCGCTCTGCCAGCTGAGCTACAAGGGCGCCCGCCATTGACAACGCCACGACGGCGTGTACGTTACCTAAGACCGATTATCCGCAATTTGCAAGGTCACGGAAAAACGTCAACATTTATTTTTACCGTTTAATAATTTTCCAAATTAGCAAAGCCATCGCATGGGACTATTTACTTTCTTTAAAGTAAAGAATTGGTGCTCTCTTTCCATAAGATATTTTAAAAAACTTTCGTTTTTTCTTTTCCCATGCGCTTCACACACTTCAAATGCTCTTTAGGTCAAATTTTCAGGGTTTAACCTTTGCAACTCGGTCGGAATGAACAGGCCGTCCTGCCGGATTAGTTCTCCGTCGAAGTATATTTCTCCGCCGCCATATTCTTTGCGTTGGATGCAAACAAGATCCCAATGTATTTGCGAACGATTGCCATTGTCAGCGTCCTCATAGGCTTGGCCAGGGGTAAAATGAAAAGATCCTGCAATTTTTTCGTCGAATAGAATATCGCATATTGGATTTAGAATATGCGGGTTGACTCCAAATGCAAACTCGCCGACATAGCGGCTTCCCTCATCGGCATCTAAAATTTTGTTCATGGCATGTGTTTTATTTCCAGCATCCACTGCGATGATTTTACCATCTTTAAATTCTAGACGAATGTTTTCGAAGGGAATCCCTTGGTAGACCGTTGGAGTATTGTACTGGACTGTGCCATTGATCGAATTTTTGACGGGGGCCGTATATACCTCTCCATCCGGAATATTATGGCGTCCTCCACAGGGAATCGCAGGAATGCCTTTTATAGAAAATGATAAATCGGTACCGTTGCCAACAATTCTAACTTTATCCGCAGCTTCCATACGTTTTTTTAGAGCTTTCATGTCCGTTTCCATTTTGGAATAGTCCATGGTGCAGACCCGGAAGAAAAATTCTTCAAATTCGTCGGTATTCATCTTAGCCTGCTGGGCAAAACCATCACTAGGCCAACGAAGAATTACCCATTTTGTTTTTTGAATGCGCCAATCTTGGACCGGCCGCATGATCCTATCTATCATCATGCGCTGTTCCTGGGCGACATCCGATTGATAAAATGCATTATTCCCACCACGGAGCGCGATAAATGCTTGCATCTTTTTCATCTCATCCAAAGATACTTCACCGATGCTTGTAAAAGCTTCTTCGGAAAGAATCTTGTTCTGGGCACGGGCGACTTTATTGGACTGTAATCGTAGAAAAGGAACTCCGCCCCTACTCTGAATAGCTTGGATCAGGGCAATCGTCATGTCGTCGGGAATGTCAATATTATTTAACAAGACTCGCTCGCCCTTTTGTAAATTTATTGAAAACTCAACCAGTGTTTTGGCTAACTTTTCATACCTTTCGTCATTTCTTAGCATAGATGGTGAATGTTTATACTATACGAAGTTGAGAGATGGCAAATAAAAAAACAAATATCCGCAGGTTTTTTAGTCCATAAACCCCGTGATATTTTTTAAAAAAATAGATCCCTTTTTATTTTTGATGCCATCGATTCTCCGTGTAAATATCTAACAATGGCGAATGCAAATTCCGATGCTGCACCAGGCCCCTTGGCTGTTATGAAATGATGGTCAACGACAACACGTTCATTTTTATCAACATTTGTTAGGACATCGTATGTGCAAGGATGTGCACAATAGTTTACATTTTTTAAAACTTCTGCATTTTGTAAAATTAATGGGGCTGCACATATCGCACCTATCAATTTGCCTGCTCCATGGAAAGAACGTACCAAATCGAGAACCGTAGCATCATCTTTCAGTGAAAAAGAACTAGGACCGCCAGGTAAAATTAGACCGTCAAAATTGGACACCGCTACTTTGTCAATGGTTGTATCAGCAACTAATTTAATATTATGCGCACCACTTACTCCAACATCACCATGGGCAGAAACAAGTGAAACATCAACCCCACATCTCAATAAAATGTCAACGGGTGTTATCAGTTCAATTTCTTCTACGCCATTTCCAAAGAGACAACAAAGCCTTTTACCCATGTCCTATAAACTTACTCTTATTTATGCTCTTTGTCTACTTTTTTCGATGAAAAAGGATTTTCGTCTTCATCCGAGCTATTCGATGCCGATGGATCAGTCGTTGGTTTGAAAGCTGATGAAACAGCAGCTGACATGGCAGAAATTTTATTTAACAGACTATCTAAGGATTTTGCTATACCTTTGATCGCTGAAAATATTTTCATTTTATTGTCGGCGGTGGTGGCATATTTCCCAATTTTGTTTATCCTAGCAGCAACGTTCGAAACAGTTTCTCCTGGATTCTTGTCATAGTCGTCTGGAATACCGTCCCCATCGAGATCATTGAGCATGACAAAAACAGCTCGAAGTTCTTCATTTACCCTTGCCCATTCATCATCAGGAGTTTGCCTCAATTGATCCAGTCTTTCTTGCACATCTCTTACCATGTTGGGCAAGTCGTTGGTCCGGGATGGAGAAGATTCCACTTGGGTTACCGCAACGGCCATATCACCACCCCTAGATTCTAGGGAAGGTGGCGGGGTCTTATTTTCTCCAAGAAAGCTAGTCACTGTATTGAAGGATAGATCTACTGATACATTCGCAGAATACTCCTGAGCCTTCCCGGGACTATTTGCTTTGATTAATTCACTAATATCGTGGGAAAAATTATTCATAATTATACTTTCAATTTACCATTGCTAGATATGGTACGATGTGTTTTCGTTTCCATATCAATATCTTCTTCTGTTAACGACGTTTGTTCCATCAAGTCTTTTACGAATTTTGCCAGATCTCTTTCGGCTCTATCAGCTGTCTTTATAAAGTTGCTCAAAATGTTCGCAAAAGCTATTTCATCGAGTGCTTCCATGGATCGAGCATAGGATAGAACGACATTTTGTGTCTTAGCGTCTAGTCCAAAAGTTGCCTGATTGTACGTAATTCCACAGAAATTTAATTCTAGGACTTTTTCAAAAAACTCTTCACTGCATCCATATGGAACCGTGCAAATCGGTGAATAAAAATAAACAACTTCGCTGTTCTTTGGTAGCTCTACTACGTATTCTCTCCGCCCATTCTCTTGCCGAAGGACACAAAGTCCATTTTTGTCAAGGAACAGCTTACTTCCCATCCTGGTTCCTGCTAGTTGCAGGTAATGATCTAATACTTTATAGTATACTCCCATTGACAACTCCTATTGTCTAATTTTAAAAATTAGCCTTTAAACTGTAAAGAAAAGATTGATAATCTTATTTAAAACACATATCGAAGATTAGTGTCAAGCTTTTTTGATAAATCTATGAATTATGGGCATCGTAACAGATTACGTAGCAAGTTTGTACGCTCAGGATTTACAAGTTTTAACAAACATGAAATAGTTGAACTGCTACTAACACTAAGCATTCCTAGAAAAGACGTAAAAACAATTGCCAAGACGCTGTTGAAAACATTTGGTTCAATAAGGGGAATTTTTGATGCTAGTATCGCTGATTTAATGCAAATAAAGGGAGTTGGTGAATCGACAGCCGTCGCGTTAAAAATCATTCGATCCATTAACAACCTGTATCTACAGGAACAACTTGAGGATACACCGATTTGTAATTCCGTTGAAAAAGCATCTATGCTGTGGAAAAATAGGTTATCGCACCTAACGGTCGAAGTCCTCGAGGTGGCTTACTTAGATTCGTCGCTGCGACTTATGAAAGATGGAATCGAACGATTAGAGACGGGAACGATTGTGGCAACGGCAGTATATCCCAGAAAGATAGCAGAAGCTGCCCTACGGCGTGGAGCAAGGGCGATAATGCTGGCTCACAACCATCCCAGTGGGTCTGCGGAACCGTCCGATTGCGATGAACGCAATACCAGGACAATAAAAATAGCCTTGCGATATTTGGATATACAGCTCGTAGACCATATAATCGTCGCTACCAACGAAACCTTTTCTTTTAAAGAAAATGGACTGTTGTAGTTCTTCGGGTTAATTGTTACGATTTTCCCATGGTTGCGAGGTATATTTTTTCATATTCCTTGGCAGATTTTGCCCAAGAAAAATCCTTTTTCATCGCCGATTGCCGCAATTTTTCAAAATCTCCAGGGCGATCATAGTAGGTGGCACATGCCCATCCTATGGTGTTATATAGTGCAGAGTCCGTTAAATCATTAAAAATAAACCCAGTTCCTGTACCGGTCAATTCGTCATAATTATCGACGGTATCAATTAGTCCGCCTGTAGCGTGTACGATTGGCAAGCTTCCGTAAATCATAGAGTACATTTGATTCAGCCCACATGGTTCATATCTGCTTGGCATTACAAAAAAATCGCTTCCCGCCTCTATCAAATGAGAAAGTTGCTCATCAAAGCCAATCCGTACGGAAACTTGACCTCCAAAGCGAGACATTATGTCTTGAAATTTCCATTCCAAGTGTTGATCTCCGGATCCTAATACGGAAAATTGGACATTCATATTCCTTAGAACATCCGGTAAAATATTGCAAAGAATATCCAATCCTTTTTGATGAAAAAATCTAGAGACCACACCGAAAATAGGAATATTTGAATCATTGGACAGTCCCAATTCCCGTTGCAAATGCTGTTTACATGTTTTTTTCCCTCCAATCGACTGTGCCGAAAAATTTTCTGGCAAAAATTTATCAATTGCTGGATTCCAAACATCCGTATCCACACCATTGCAAATACCGACTAAATCCTTTGCCCGGTATTTGAGGACATTATCCAAACCATGTCCGTATTCTGCAGTCTTAATTTCTTCGGCATATGTTTTGCTTACGGTTGTAATTTTATTGGCAAACTGCAATGCTCCCTTCATAACATTTATGGCACCGCATGCTTCCATGGCAAATGGATGCCAATAGTGATCATACAATCCCGTGAATCGCAACAAGTCTTGACTGGCATATCCATGATGAGCCATGTTGTGAATGGTGAAAATTGATTTCGTGTCATTCAAAATATTCGGCTTGGTGTGCAAGCTCAAGAGGGCTGGAATTATGCCTGTTGGCCAGTCATTTGTATGTATGATATCGGGTGCCCAATTTAGAAATGGACCCATGTCTAGGACGGCTCGACAAAAAAATGCAAAACGCTCCCAATTGTCATGATATCCATGCCCAAACTCTCCGTAAATCCCATGGCGAGCAAAATATCTGTCAAATTCGATGAAATAAACCGGAATGTTTCTATGTTTCGTCCGCAACAATTGGGCAAATTCTGTACCATACCCCATGTTAATAATCATGGGACCTTCAACAACCTCACACCTGGAAACGTAATTTATGGAACCGTATTTTGGCAAAACAATGCGCACATCATGTCCCATTTTCTTCAAGGCAGCTGCCAAGGGAGGTATGACATCCCCTAGGCCTCCGACCTTAGCGTATGGACTACATTCGGAGGTTGCAAATAATATTTTCACGGATCCATATTAAAAACAAAAGTAAATAAGTTGTCAAAAAGATCGACATTTCCATTTTGACATATAAACTTTGCTCATAATCGAAGATATACTTTTTATGGACACGCAACCACTAAATCCCCGTGAAGGGAATGAAAATCCACAAGATCCCGTTTCACCCTACGTCCCCGTTCGGGTGCCTAGAGATTTACGGAATATTTTTGACCCAAAGACATCATGTATATCATTGGGTAATCGTTTGACCAAAGCGATTGCCGGACATGGCACGAATGAGGCGGCATCATTGGTTCAGTTAATGCGCAATGGCAGACTAGGCTTTGTACCGACCCCAAAAGAATCTCAAGCGATTGGCCAGCGCTTGAGCAGGGATGAAGATGGAATGATGCTGTTAGCGAGGTTAATTTTCGATGGTAAATTATCAAACTTTGTACCGGCCCCAAAAGAATCTCAGGCGATTGTCCAGT
>JAITBI010000031.1 GCA_031283685.1 Puniceicoccales bacterium
AAGCCACATGGTTTTGTAGTACGTTGCCCTCATCGTCTAGCGGCTAGGACATTGGATTCTCATTCCAGAAACCGGGGTTCGATTCCCCGTGGGGGTGCCAGCTGTGAAAGTCGCATAAACACAAGCCTTACGGGAGACACAGGAAGTCCAAAGCGAAACACCAAGAAAGGTTCATGGACACAATGGATGCAAAAATTTTCCCTTGAAAATTTTTCAGCTCGATATGGTTTACTTTTTCAAGCTTTCCTAAGAATGACCTAAATGGTGCCAGAGGGCAGGTTTGAACTGCCGACCAAAGGCTTATGAGTCCTCTGCTCTACCACTGAGCTACTCTGGCATGAAATCGAAAAGTATCAAGCATAAGAGATATTTTTTGTCAAGCGTCTTATTGAAACCAGTTTTGCTCTAAAGCAAATTAAAATCATAGGTATAGGAAGCTAATCAGAAGCGAAAGAGCAAAAATTTCCAGGAAAGATAGCGATAAAGGAGTTTACCATACATTCCATCAAAAACAGGATGGCTTCGAGTGGGAAACACACACAAAGGAAATTATAAAGTCTACCAATGGGAAGTCAATGACGTTACAGACCTAGGTCCGTGGATTGGTGAAGTTTAGAAAATATAATTGTGCGTCATAGTACATACTTTGCGATGGCTGCTATGGTAATGCAGTGCGATATTTCACCTCCCGTAACTGCTTTTATGAGATTTCGTTTGGTTACTAGAGACGTTGTTAGGTCTTCAAATTCATCGAAACGGGTATCTTTTTGTTTTGTACAGTTTTTAATCAATACGATATTGAGAATGTTCGTTTGTATTGCTGGATTAGGGTACAATGTTGCAATTATCTTGGCAGGCTCTCCGCGAAAGCCTGTTTCTTCTTCCAGTTCGCGTTGGGCGGCCTCGATTATATCTTCTCCGTGTTCTATCATACCACCTGGCAATTCTAGTGACAATTTGCGCGATCCAAAGCGATATTGGTTAACCATAACAATGCGACTATCCGGCGTTTCCGCAATTACCTGTACCCAGTCATTGCAATCGATGACGTAAAAATCTCCAGACTTATTATTAGATGGATTTTTCAATTCGCAGCGAGCGACACTAAAAATCTTATATTCCGCCAATGTTTCTTTCGATAATTGTTGCCACATAGCAGGCTGATTTTTGTCAGTTTCTTGCATTTTAATGGAAAATGTCCACTTTTATTATTTTTTCAAGGTTTCGTTGTTGCAATATTAGAATGATGCCGTAGAATTATCAGTCATCAATCGTGCAAAAAGTAAAAACGCTATCAGACATTTCTTGTAGAGGGAAAAGGGTTTTCGTCCGTGTGGACTTTAATGTTCCCATAGATGATCGAGGAAATGTTTTAGATGATTCCCGAATTGTAGCGGCATTGCCGACCATACAATACTTAATACAAAACGGAGCAAGGGTAATTTTGGCTAGTCATTTAGGACGGCCAAAGGGAGAAGTAATTGCAAAGTACTCGTTAAGCAACGTTGCCGTCGCACTGGCAAAGCACATTGAGCAACCCGTACTGTTCCTCCCCGATTGCGTGGGACAAGAAGTTCTAACTGAAGTCGCAAAGATGTTAGATGGAAGCGTAATTCTGTTGGAAAATTTGAGATTCCACAAAGAAGAAACCGCGAACGATGAAGAATTTTCCAAACAATTGGCATCGCTGGCCGACATTTATGTCAACGATGCTTTTGGATCAGCCCACAGGGCCCATGCATCGACGGAAGGAATAACTCGCTTCGTGCAGCAGCGCGTTGCTGGGTTCCTCATGGAAAAAGAGTTGGAGTTTTTGGGAACGAAGATTGCTGAAGCCAGACATCCTTTCGTAGTTATACTGGGAGGAGCAAAAGTCAGCGATAAGATTAAGGTAATCGATAATCTTTTGGAAAAAGCAGATACCATGTTAATAGGAGGTGCGATGGCATATACCTTCCTTGCGGCTAATGGTAACACAACGGGAAGCAGCATGGTTGAAGTGGATAAAATTCAAATGGCTAAAGATGCTATCCAAAAAGCGAAGGAGACAGGAACAAAGTTACTACTGCCCGTAGATCATGTTGTTACATCCGCTTTGGATACGGAAACAAAAACAATGGATTCAACGTCCTATTCCGAAATAGATATTCCTGAAGGGAATTTTGGCGTGGATATAGGTCCAAAAACAATTGCACTGTTTGGGGAAGAAATCGAAGGTGCTAGTACGATTCTATGGAATGGACCTATGGGAATCTTTGAAATACGACAGTCTTCGGCAGGGACATTTGCCATCGCCAAGCATGTAGCAGAATCAGATGCACTGTCGATTATTGGTGGCGGAGACTCTGCGAAAGCCGTAAAAGAAAGTGGGTATGCGAACCAAGTATCTTTTATTAGTACCGGAGGAGGGGCAAGCCTAGAGTTTTTAGGAGGAGATATTCTGCCCGGTGTGGCAGCATTGATGGAATAACAATACGCTTGGAAGGATGCGGTTTATGGCAGAACATAGAAAATATCTTGTGGCAGGAAACTGGAAAATGAATATTTCGAGCTCAGATGTTGGGCGCTTAATATCAGAGATTAATGCTAAGATAGCAAATATAACAAAGGTTGATGTTTTGGTTTGTCCTCCATTTACGTCTATCCAGGCAGCAAAAGATGCAATTGGCAGCATTGGTAATATTTCCCTAGGAGCTCAAAACTTTTATCCAGAGAAAAATGGGCCATACACAGGTGAGGTTTCCGCCATTATGTTGAGGGAACTTGGAGTTTCCTATGTTATTATCGGCCATAGCGAACGCAGGATATATTTTAACGAAGACGACGATTTTATAAACAGGAAAGTAAGATTTGCATTGGGGAGTAGCCTAATCCCTATTCTGTGCATAGGCGAAACCATAGAACAACGTAGGGATGGTAAGGAATTTGCCATCATTCAATCGCAGTTGAAAAATGGGTTAAAAAATATTACCGTCCAGGAGGTGGAAAAACTTACCATAGCCTATGAACCGGTATGGGCAATCGGAACAGGAGAGACTGCAACCCCAAAGACTGCCCAGGAAATGCACGCATTTATCAGAAGTTTCCTAAAAGAAATGTTTAATGCAGAAACAGCAAACGCCGTCAAAATATTATATGGCGGGTCGATGAAGTCCGATAATGCAGAAGAACTGCTCAAAGAAGATGATATTGATGGTGGTCTCATTGGAGGAGCATCCCTAAAGGCTACGTCCTTCTGTGAAATTATCGAAATAGCCAACCTTTTATCGGCTTAGATGGTTTGTCTAAAAATGACTATTATCCCAAAAAGTTTGGGAACTTTTTGCTAGGTTATTTGCTAGTATGATTGTAATTTTTCCTGAAAATCGGGATTCCAAAAATGTAAAAAGTCTTTTTGCCCTTTTTCCTTTTTATCTTAAAAATTTCCAAACAAAATATGACTACTTTAGCTTTTTCTCGTTCGTTACTTATGCAAAATATAAACTTTTTAAAAAAATATTTCCACGGCCGTGGATTAGAAATAATATATGAGCTTTTTGGTTGTGTAAAATCATGTTTTTTAAATTCCTCCACCATGGTATCGACGCATGCTTTCCAGGAAAAATTCTTCGCCCATTTAAGTCCTTTTTTGGACAATTCTTGCCGCAATTTTTCATCGTAATATATTTTTTCATAGGCGGCTACCATAGCTTCATCGTTTGTGGGGTCGATTAAAATTCCCGCGTCGCCGATAACTTCTGGCATGGAGGTTACGTTGGACGTGATCACCGGACATCCGCATTGCATGGCTTCAAGTAAGGGTAATCCAAATCCTTCGTAGAGTGATACGAAAACACAACATTCAGCATGGGAATATAATGAAGCTAAATCCTTATCTTCAACATAGCCGGCTCTGATAATTTTCGCACTATTTTCGCCAAGGTTTGCCATTCCAGCATTAAAAAATTCTTCAAAATCATCATTAACACAACCGGCGATAACAAAAACCAGATCGTCGATATGTTTTTTTTCAATGAATTTAATAAAATTTTTGACCGTAAAGATGAGATTCTTTCGCGGTTCCATCGCACTGACGGTAAAAAGATATCGCTTGTCTATGGGAATGCCATATTTTATCCGAATTTGTTGGTTTTGTTCTCCATCGATACATGGATAAAAGTTTGTACTTGCCGCCAATGATATTTTGGTAATTTTATTGGGGTCAACCTGGGGAAGTAGTCTAATGATATCGCTTTTGGTAAAGTCTGAAATGGCAAATATATAATCCCCCCCCGTCAAATTTTCAATGATGTCAAAAAACTCCGGATTTTCACCATATAATGGATAAACCATTGGAATAAGGTCGTATATAATGGTGTAGCAAATGATGCCTGTTTCTTTAATCCCTTTAGGAATGGCCCCGTGGGGAGATAAAAAAATATCAAAATCCTTTACATCGCCGTAAAAGATCTTGGGTACAGTCTTAAAATCGGTCTGTGAGATTGCTTCTTTAATGCGACGGTGGATATTGTAATCTGTACCAGTGTATACTTCAACTTTAAGTTCGGGTCGTTTCAATAACTCTTTGAAAATATTATAAACGACGAAAAATATTCCCCGTCTACAATTATTTTTACATAGGTAAAATTCCAAAAGTTGAGCATCGTATAACACCCTGATTTTAGATTTTCGATTAAATTTCTTCTTTAAAGATAAACCTCGCATTGATTAAGTCCCTGGTTCCACTTTTTCAAAATCGACGATGAAGAATTAGCTTTGTTTTCTCCGCCAACTCCAAATTCTACCATCACATCAAATTCTTTACACACTTCTATTTCTGGAATATTTTCCTTTGTTCGATCTCCTCCATTCGCAAATATCAGTCGATCAATTGGATATTTTTCACGAACCTTGCGAATTCCATCGCATGCAGAATTGTCACCGTCATCAAATTCCAATACATCGATAACGTTTTTTAAAGTTTCGCAAATTGCCTTGCGCGTTGCAAAATCCATGAAATTCTTGCCCTTTTTGCGACACAACCACTCATCAGAATTGAGTAATACAATCACACCATTTCCCCGTGAACCGGCGTCTTTTATCAGACTTACGTGCCCTTCGTGAAGGGGATCAAATCCACCACTAACAATGTAATAAGTTTTTTCCAAAATTGAAAAAGTGCTCTACACACTAAAGCCTTATTAAAAAAAGTAAAGTATTTTTTTAATTTTAATTGTATGTGTGGCGTAATCTATGACGCTATTCCAATGTTGCTTGGGCTGCCGCTAGCCTTGCAACGGGAACACGATTTGGCGAACAGCTAACATAGGATAGTCCAATTTTATTGCACAATTTGATGGATGCCGGATCTCCACCATGTTCTCCGCATATGCCGATTTTTAAATCTTTGCGGGTCGCTCGTCCGCGTTCACAGGCGATTTTGATTAGTTCGCCGACGCCCAATTCGTCGATGGAGGCGAATGGATTATTTTTAATAATTTCACGCTCCAGGTATTGGGGCAAAAATCCATTGGCATCGTCGCGACTCATTCCAAGAGTCGTTTGGGTCAGGTCATTTGTTCCAAAACTGAAAAATTCCGCGTCTTCCGCAATTTCTCCGGCTCGCAAACATGCTCTGGGAATCTCTATCATCGTACCTATTTTATATGCAATGGAACATCCAAGGCGTCGTTCTACTGCTTCTGCGGCTTCGCGGATGATTTTTGCCTGATGTTTAAATTCGGCAGCAAAAGTCGTTAGCGGCACCATAATTTCAGGATGAACCTCTATCCCTTCACCTTTGACTTTTGCAGCGGCCTCAAAAATTGCCGTGCTTTGCATAGCAGTAATTTCTGGATATGAAATCCCTAGGCGACAACCCCTATGGCCAAGCATGGGGTTACTTTCGGACATTGCTTCCACACGCAATTCCAAGTCGGTGGGATTTTTTCCCAATTTTTTTGCCAGGGACTCAACGGTATGTCTCTCGTGTGGTAAAAACTCGTGCAAAGGTGGATCTAGCAGTCGAATAGTTACAGGGTATCCCCTCATCTCACGGAAAATTCCTTCAAAATCTCCCTGTTGAAGAGGTTTTAGCTTGGCCAGTGCTTTTTGACGATCTTCAATGTTATCCGCGAGGATCATTTCACGCATGTAATCAATGCGTTCTCCTTCGAAAAACATGTGCTCTGTCCTGCAGAGACCTATGCCTTTTGCCCCCAATTGGATGGCAGTTTGCGCTTGCCTTGGACTATCGGCATTGGTTCGAATGTCGAGCTTGCGATAGCTGTCCGCCCAAGACATTACGGAATCAAATATGCGGAACGTATAACTTTTTTCTGCTGACATCGTTCCTGAAAGAACCTGAGTAACTTCGGATGGAGCCGTTTCAACGTGACCAACAAAAATTTCTCCCGTCGTCCCATCGATGGAAATTGGTTCTCCTTCTTTTATTGTGACGCCATTTGCGGACACCTGTTTCTTTGCATAGTCGATAACCAAACCTCCTGCCCCACAGACGCAAACTTTTCCCATTTGTCTTGCAACCAAAGCTGCATGGGAACTGACTCCTCCGTGGCTAGTAACGATCCCTTCGGCAGCCAGCATACCGCGGATATCTTCAGGGGACGTTTCCGTCCTACAGAGGACAACTCTTTCACCCTTGCCGTGCATTTCCTCCGCTTTCTTCGCCGAAAAATACACATTCCCTGATGCTGCTCCGGGTCCTGCCGGTAATCCACTGGCAATTTTTTTCACTTTCTTTTTCCCAGCCGTATCGAAAATTGGAACCAGCAGCGAAGAGACGGAATCCGCTGGGATACGTTTTATGGCCATTTCCTTATCGATGAGACCCTCGTTGACCATCTCAATCGCTATTCTAATAGCTGCCAAACCCGTTCGTTTACCATTTCGCGTTTGTAGCATATACAGTTTGTCATTTTCGATGGTGAATTCGAAATCCTGCATGTCGCGGAAATGGTGTTCGAGGGTTTGACAAACCTTGACCAACTGGTCAAAAACAACAGGCATGTCGTTTTTCAAATTTGCAATTGCCTGGGGTGTGCGGATGCCGGCAACGACATCTTCACCCTGGGCATTTATTAAATATTCGCCATAGAAAACATTTTCGCCGTTTGCTGGATCTCTGGTAAAGGCAACTCCCGTTGCGCAATTGTTTCCCATATTGCCAAACACCATACTTTGTACATTGACCGCAGTACCCCATTCCGCTGGAATGTTATACTTTCGACGGTAGATCACCGCACGCTCATTGTGCCAGGATTCAAAAACGGCACCAATGGCTCCCCTCAGCTGGTCAAAAACATCCTGGGGAAATTCCTTCCCTGTCCATTTAACGATCAACTTTTTGTAACGAGTAATGACCTCCTTGAGGTTTTCAGCTGTCAAATCGGGATCGCTGTGCACGCCAGCTTTTCTTTTAACATCCGATAAAATTTCTTCAAATGGATCATGAGATTCATCATTTTCCGCATGAACTCCCATCACAACGTCACCATACATTTGAATAAATCTACGGTAGCAATCGTAGGCGAACCTAGGATTGTCGGTATTTTCAGCCTGGCCAATGACAGTCTCATCATTCAATCCTAGGTTTAAAATAGTATCCATCATCCCTGGCATGGATTCTCGGGCGCCCGAACGGACGGAAAAGAGTAGGGGGTTTTTGACATCGCTGAACTTTTTTCCTTGCTGTTTTTCCACATTGAACAAGGCTTTTTTGGCGTCTAACCAAACATTATCCGGCAATTTGCCATTATTTTTGTAATACTCGGAACAAACCTCCGTTGTAATCGTAAAACCCGGTGGGACAGGTAATCCAATCTTTGCCATTTCTGCAAGGTTGGCTCCCTTTCCACCCAACAAAGCACGCATGCTAGCATCACCATCGGTTTTTACGCCAAATTCATATATGAAATTCCCTTTGCTCATAACATTCCTTAGCCTGACAAGCTATATGAAACATTCCTACCGTTGTCAAATATCAAAAAAACGCAAAAAATCACTAATAATTCGGCAATTCTCTGGATGCTATGGCCTTTTTCAAATATTCAATGGCGGATGGTAGCTTTAGTATACCAGTAAAGTTTTTGTCTATGCGTGAACGAATGGAAACCATACCCGTTTCGATTTCTTTGGGACCTAGGATAAACATGTGGGGAACTTTTTCAACTTCCGCACGTCGAACTTTGGCATTCAATTTATCGGAATGTCCATCTACGGACGCACGAATCCCGTGTGTCTTCAGTTCATCGTTAATTTTATTGGCATGAGCGATCAAATTGTCATTCAACGGGATGATTCGAATCTGTTCCGGAGCCAACCATGTTGGAAAATCCCCACCGAAATGTTCAATTAGTAATCCCACGAAACGTTCGAGGGACCCAAATGGAGCACGGTGGATCATTATTGGCCGGTATTCTTTGTTGTCACTCCCGACGTATGACATTTTAAAACGTTCGGGAAGATTATAGTCCACTTGTACCGTTCCCAATTGCCATTCGCGGCCAATTACATCTTGAACAATAAAATCAATTTTGGGACCGTAAAATGCGGCCTCTCCATCGGCTGCTTCAAAAGGAACCCCCAATTCGTTAGCTGCCGCCCGCAGTGCTTTTTCTGCTGCCGTCCAATTATTGTCGCTCCCGATATATTTATTGGAATTATTGTCGCGTAACCCAATCCGTACGCGGAATTTCTCCATTCCGAGAGTTTTGAAGATAACTTTTACCAGGTGCAAACATCCATTAATTTCATCGTGGAGTTGTTCTTGTGTACAGAAAATATGGGCATCATCCTGAGTAAAACTTCTCACACGTGTCATGCCGTTTAATTCTCCCGACTGTTCCCACCGGTAAACGGTCCCGAATTCCGCAACCTTAAATGGCAAATCCCTATAGGATCGTTGGTCAGACATGTATATTATGATATGACCTGGACAATTCATTGGTTTCAGCAAGAAACCATCCGCATTTCCATCTTCAAGATTATCAAACATCGCTTTACATGATTGGTTTGAAGCTGTGGCTTTTTCAAGGGACTCCCTATCCGGTAACGGAGGGAATTGCGATTCCTTATAGTATGGGAAATGTCCCGATGTTTTGAAAAGCCCAAGTTTGGCTATGTGGGGAGTGAACACCTGTTGATAGCCTTGCTTTTTGAGTTCTTCAAGGATAAAATTTTGCAATTCCTGCCGAATAATAGCCCCCCTTGGCAGCCACAATATCATGCCCTGTCCCCATTCATCGTTTATGGTGAAAAGTTTCAGTTCTTTTCCTAGCTTGCGATGATCTCGTTTCTTAGCATCTTCGAGCATTGCTAAGTATTTATCCAGTTCTTTTTTGGATGCAAATGCAGTCCCCGAAATTCGTTGTAACTGTTTATTTTTTTCACTGCCACGATAGTAGGCACCCGCAATACTCAGCAATTTGATCGCTCCAATTTCCTTTGTCGAATTTACGTGTTCTCCCCGGCAGAGATCTGTAAATTCCCCATTAGTATATAATGAAATTTCTTCCCCCTCGGGAATATCCGCTAGCCGTTCGAGTTTATAGGGTTGATTCTTTGATTTCATCAGATTCATTGCTTTCTCGCGGCTAACAACACTTTTGACAATTTTTTGATCTTCCGAGATTATTTTTAACATCTCCCGCTCGATTTTTTCCAAATCTTCTTGGGAAAACTTGTACTCCAGGTCAAAGTCATAGTAAAACCCTATTCGTGTCGATGGTCCGATATCAAGCTTGGCTTCCGGAAATAGTCGTAATACCGCTGCGGCCAATACATGTGCTGCGGAATGACGAATTTTATTTAAATCAACACACTCGCTCATTGCTGTCTTATTCCTAGGGAAGATTTTTCGAAAAAAAAGGAAAAAAGAAGGTTTTCTTATGGGTTCTCCATTTTTCGTATCAGGGATTCTCTACTCGTTAGTGGAAAAATCTATGTCTTCTCACCGCAATTCTCACGGCGAGCTTCCGTATATAGGCACATCAAAAAGAAATCCCTCATGTCTCTATTCGGTTCAACCTCCAGTGCCTCCATGAATTTCGGCAGTTCATCGTGCATATGAACCGGGCCCTCTTCTGCTTCCTGAATTTCTGTATTTTGGAGCGGGGTTTGCCCATTCTGCTAGTTAGCCCTTCATCCGTTGTACCCTTTTTCGCACCTCATTCACCGTTATATCAGGAAGGGGGCTATCATACTATGCGGGTACTTTTCCCTTCTATAAATTTCCTAAATATAAAAGTTTTGTGACCCGTTGCTGTTACATACAAACTTAGTCCTTCTTCTTTCGTATCATAATGGACGGATGGTATTTCAAGGAAAGTTGACACCTATGGTGAGATTTGGTGGCGGTGGAGGAAATGGTCCACCACTATGGGTTTTTCCATGCTCGTCCACCACCATGATGGAGATGGCTAGAAGTTGTATCCCAGAGCGAGGGAAAGGGAGAAAGATTTGTTGTTTTTGGCGAATGAGGAGTGGAGAGCAGCGGA
>JAITBI010000005.1 GCA_031283685.1 Puniceicoccales bacterium
TGGGAAATTTTTGCGAAAACAATAAAGAATTTTTCACCAGATACTTTAAATTTTTTGAACATCCTCCCCGCTACCATACATTGGTTGCCCAATGGGCGATTTTAAACAACAGAACAAGAATTCAAGAGTCAGACCCATGCAATTTATTGGGCATAGATAATTCTACGCGTCTATTTTTAAACCTAGAGCCAGAAAACATGGCAATTCTCGAATCTTTCGGGCTAGAAGAAATCCAGTACATAACAATTCAGAGAGGAATTAATTCCTATGACAAGCTATCCGAAAGCACGCGAATGTGGCCAATAAGATACTACGAAAAATTTATAGAATTATTTCATCAGGCATATCCAGACATAAAAGTGGTACAACTTGGCCACTCCAATAGGTTGTGTAAAGCTGTGGATGGAATTAATGTAAATCTTGTGGGAAAAACCTCACTCGGCGAACTTGCCGTGCTGCTAAAACATTCTCTATTTCACCTGGATGCGGAAGGGGGTATGGTCCACATGAAAAGATTTTTAAATGGTCGCTCCATTGCCATATTTGGGCCAACCTCGGAAAAAGTTTATGGCTATCCTGAAAATATTAATCTCAGAGGCAATGGTTGTAGCAGTTGGTGCGAATGGGTGTCAAACGATTGGAGCAGTAAGTGTTTGCGTGGATTTAAAGAAGCTCCATGTATGACATCTGTTTCACCGGAAATGGTTATGGAGGCGGCAAATAAGATTCTTGGTGATAAAAAAATTTTTTCATACTCCGTAGAACGGAACAGCATTACGGAAGATAAAATTGCCGATCATATTTTTAACCAAAATGCCAATAAAAAGATTAAAATTGTTGATGTTTTCAACAAAGATGGTCTATCCCTTGTCAAAACTTTGAAGAAAATTTTTGATGATATTATCGTTTTTGACCTAAATTTTCAGTTCGATTCCTTTGCAAGGGCAGAAAAGGATGGATTGACGTTGGAATATGGGTGTCTTTACAATATTTCTATGCCGGACAATTCGAGCGATGTTGTTATTTGGCAAAATAAGGATGCTGCAGTGGCACAAAGTATGTACATCATGAAAGAACTGTTTCGCATATTGAAACCCGGAGGGATGCTTATCGTGTCTGGTGTATCATTCCATCGAGCGGACCTACGCCCTTTCGAGATTTTGCCCGAGCAATGTTCTCCAGATAAAGGGGTTACTATTTTTTCAAAAACCTTAGCTTGATAAGCTAGATCTTTTACTCAATTACCCAATTATATGGAATTTGTGTTAAAATTTCGCTGGACTGATTGCCGATCAGAATGTCATCTTCTATGCGAACACCCCCAATTGTTTGGTAATATAGTCCGGGCTCAATGGTTATGACCATTCCGGTTTGTAATATGTCATCGCACATCCCAATCCTTGGAGGTTCGTGAATGTCCAGCCCAAAGCCATGCCCAAGTGAATGAAACATTCCGTGGGGAGGATTGGCAATATTGTTTGATTTGTATCCTTTACTCTCAAAGTATTCCAAGATCCTCACCATTATATCCTTCCCTTGAGCCCCGCCACAGACCATATCGATGGCAATGTCATGGGCGGTTTTGACGGCATTGTACAGGTTAGTTTGCTCTTCCGTTGGTTTTCCTTTGATGAATGTGCGGGAAACATCGGCATAGTAGCCAGAAGTTTTCAAATGGGGGAAAAAATCTATTAAAATAAACTCGTTTGCTTTCAATGGACCATTTCCCAAATTATGTGGGTCACAGGCAGCAATTCCACAGGCAACGATTGTACCATCCGCAATTGCTCCCAGTCGGTAGCAGAACGTTTCCATCAGGGTGCGTAGGCGTTCCGATGTCAAAATTTCATCTTCAAAAACCAATTCATTTTTCCCATTGATCGATGTAGCCGATAGAATATTTTCCATCTGTGCAAATGTCTGGCGGACGATATCAATAGCATATTTAATTTCGGTAATTTCTCCGTCGGACTTTATTAATCTCTGGGGAAGAATTGAAAACCCTGCCACAATTATTTCAAAATTTGCAGATCTCAGTTGATCCGCGAGGTAAACTGGGAAGTCTTGTTTGACGCAAATTGCCTTCAATTTAAGATCTTGTAAAAACCGTTTCAGAATGTCGAAATCAGTACTTTCAGCGGGTTGTAACGACAATTTAACGATGTCCCAGCTAACAAATTTGTCAATTTTTGACGTATTTCTGAGTCGGTTGATTTCTAGTGCGCTTACCAGAGCGGTTGATTCCCGTCCATCAAATACAACGGCGATGTTGTCTGGAACATGGGCACCAATTAGATAAAGCAAATCGGAATCCTTTTTGGTGTTTGAAAAAATCAGCAGCGGGATATCCATGGCAGAGAGTAAGTTGAAAAATCTGGTGCGAGCAGACGGAATTGAACCGACGATACCTGCTTGGAAGGCAGAAGTTTTACCACTAAACTATGCTCGCAAACGTGATTGGCAATCTGGAATATTTGTCCATTCGGTCAAGCATTTTATGTAAAAATATTAGGAGCAAAAATGAATAACAATTTGCACTCCGCCGATCTCAAAATTTAACATGCTTCAACTTCCGCACATCATTAACCAGCAGTGGTATTACATCTTCGAACATGATGGCATGATCTTTCAGTAACCTGAGAATATTTTCGGAAAAGGAGTCGGCATGGAGAAAATCATCGAAAACAATTTCCCGGTTAATCGTCGAAAGGTTGTTAGTCAGACTTTTTTTCACCAGAAAATCGAAAATTGCAATTCTTCCCCTATATCCTCTTCGGGAACAATTTTCACATCCGTGTACTTCCGGAACCATTTTTATGGAATCAGCCAGTTGAGGAAACAGTACTTTTTCAGTATCTGATAGTTTCCGCAATGTCATGCAAGATGGGCATGGTTTGCGCATAAGCCTTTGGGAAATTGACCCGCGTAGGCAACTTTTTATCAAAAATTCTGAAATACCAAGGTCCAGTAGTCGTGTAATGGCTCTCATCGCATCATTGCAATGGATTGTACTGAGAACCAAATGCCCCGTCAAAGTAGCTTGGATTACGAGCTCCGCCGTTTCATGGTCACGAATTTCACCGACCATTATTACATTTGGGGATTGGCGTAGAACGGAACGTAAAATTGATGCAAAGGATAATCCAATTTCATCGTTGACAGGCACTTGACTGATCCCATCCAACCTATATTCTATGGGATCCTCAATGGTGACCACCTTCCTATCCTGCGATGAAATTTTTTTTAAAATTGTGTACAATGTTGTGGTCTTGCCACATCCGGTCGGTCCACACAGCAGGATCAGTCCATTTTTGCCATTTATTATTGGCTCCATCAAAGCGAATTGTTCCTGTCCCAAACCAACGTTATTCAAATTAAAATCGTTATCTTCCTGGTCAAAAATTCTGATGGCAACATTTTCTCCGTATATGGTTGGCAAAATTGAAATGCGCAGATCATAATTTTTATCGAAAATTTTTACGCATATCCTCCTATCCTGTGGCAAATGAACTTCATCAATTTTCGCATCGGCTTTGAACTTTATCTTGGCAATGATAGCCTGCGCAAAGACTTTATCAACACTATTTACGGTGTGCAATTTGCCATCAACTCTGATCCTTATGTGCATTCCATCACTACAACACTCCAAATGAATATCAGATGCTCGTTCTGAAATTGACAATTTAAGCAAGTTATCAAAAAATTTATCCACGGGAATCGACTCTAGCTCACCGGCATCGGTCAACGAAAGAACCACATTTTCTTTTCCATTGGTTCCCTGTTTAGGACCAATGCTTTCCCAAAAATTCTTTACCCTTTGAAAGGATGTCAGTTTAAATACGGTAGTAATTTTCAATCGCCGTGAAATAGTATCCATTAGTTCGACGTCAAACGGATCTGCCACTGCAACAACACAGTTTTTGTCGTCCAGTAGAATAGGAATCAAAGCATTACTTGCCGCAAAATTGTGTCCGATGAAATCTAGCCCCTTGCTATCGGCAAGAATATTTTCCATTAAAACTTTCATTCCAATGGCGTCTAAAAGTTTTTCCCCGTGGGTTATTTTTTGCAGGGTTGCTATTAAATTTTCATTCAGGGCCTCCGCCTCCAAGTTTTTCAGTTCGTTAACAAAAGCAATATCAATGATACCAGCATCCATCAAACATTTGACTAAGTCAGTGTTTACTTTTTCTATTATTTTGCTGCAAAACATACCGGTTCCAGTTGGTGACTATTCTAACTGGGATAAAAAATGCTACTATTTCCATAAAGATTTACCATTTTTTTCAAAATGTTTTCTAAAAAATTATTGACCTAGACGGTGTATTATTTACTCCTAGGCTGGATTGTAAGGGTTACGAATTCCATTGTGAAAGAAGAAATTAAAAATATTAGCGACACCTGCCTGAACGTAGTGTACATATTTGATGCGGATGAAATAGCGACAGAAAACAAATCGATAGTCGATAAATTATGCAAAGAGGCCGATGTGCCAGGTTTTAGAAAAGGAAAAATTCCCAGCAATATTATTCTGTCAAAATTTGCCGACGGGATCAAAAAACAGTTGGATTCTAATATCATCAATAAAACACTGAATGCCCTAAATTCTAAAACGGAATGGAATGTTGTTTCCATCGTTGACATAAAGCGGGAAGATATCGACGGAGGCATAGTTTGTACGTTGACACTCGATGTTATTCCCGAATTTGCACTGTCTGACTATAAAAGCCTATCCATTGACCCGATCAACGTTGTTGTGGAAGAACACGAAATTCAAAATGAAGTGAGAAATACACTCAGGCGGTATGCAAAGTATGAGGTTGTTAAGCGAAAATCGAAAATCGGTGATTTTGTTAAATTAAACTATACGGGGAGGTTTGATGATGGCAGCATAGTAGCAGACATAAAGAGTATTCCTAGTATTTACGGAACCCAAACGAACACATGGGAAGAGGCAGGCAATGCTACAATACCTGGTGTACGTGCAATAATCGATGGTATCGTAAAAGTAAAGGCGGGAGAAAAAAAGACTGTTTTTCAACAATTCGAAACCAATTTTGAAATAGTTGAACTAGCTGGGAAAACCGTTAGCTATGACTTAGAGATAATCGAAGTTCGTGAACTTATATTGCCTGAGCTGACAGATGACATGTTGCAGACGTTGGGCGTAAAATCGCAGGATGAATTATACGAAAAGTCAAAATTATTACTTACAAACCATAAAACTTCCCAGGCGAGGTTTGGTCAACGGGAGAAATTGGTGATAAAACTCATTGAATCGATCGATGTAAAAATTCCGGAAAGTGCCATCAATCAGGAAGCTACCAATCTGATGAATGAATTTGTAGATCGCAAGGTAAGGTCGGGAACAAGACCCCAGGATATTACAAAAAATTCCCAAGCAATTTTCAATAGTTTTAAACCTGTTGCTGCACAGCGTGTAAAAATCGGAGCAATTTTAGACAAAATTGCCAAGGATGAAAAAATAGAACCCCTGCAAGGTGATATCGAAAATATGATTTGGCAGGATGTATACACTAGAAAGCTTGATGTGAACAAGTATATTGTCGAACTTCGAAAGAATAATGACAAAATTGTTGATTTACGTAGGCGTACTCTTCGAGGAAAAACATTGGATCATCTGATGCATATGCTCTGCAAAGACTTGAAACTAGAAAACGACATGAACCACGAAAATTGACGAAAAATTCCAAAGTTGTTCCATCGGTTGAAGTCTGATTTTAATACCCAGCTAATGTAAAGGCATTTTTCGATCTATGATAAATTCTCTTGGCTCGAGCAATGCTTTTAATTCGGGATGCCAACGCATAATATATAGATCACTGCCGGATAGCTTGGCTTTCTTCAGCAAAATATTCAGTTTTTTCAGGGCACATTCTTTTTCTATAAAAACAATGCCATGCTTTTTCCCCTTAAATTCTAAAAAGCCACCGTTGAACGATATGACTACATACCACGACTTTCTATTGGACCCTTTTTTTTTGTGGCGTATGAGAATATAGTCCGAATCCCGCATGAGGCCTAAAGCTGCTTTTTTTTCTTTTGAAGAATGTTCTTTCTTGGTGTCGAATATGTATAATTTTTCCCCCATTATGCTTAGATCTTCGGATTCATACCCTAAAATTCCATTTGATACAAAATATAAGAAACTGAATCCGTCGAACCCACAAAGTTTATACTCTTCATTTTGCGAAGAATTACTTTTTTCTTCGCTGAATGAATACATTCCATTCAAGTCAATCTTCTCAAAATTGCTTGCTCCGGCACAGTATGGAGTTTTTTCTCTTATACACTTGTAACATGCTTTCCGAAACCCTTGCAGGTTCAATGGATAACGTTTATTGCGCAGTGCCACTTTCCAAAATTCACCCTTTACCGGTGTCATTGAATTTCTAATAAAATCCGCATGGATAAATCCTCTCCCCCTAACCGTTTCGCTTACATAGTATTCAATCTCAATGTTCCTATTTTCTCCTATCTCAATGACCTGGACCGTAGACAATGGAAGCAACACAATATCAAGGTTACAGCAACAACTTCCTTTGGGACCATTTCTATATGTTAAATTTGTAACATCATCATTAAATACCGGAACAAAGTTATTGTCTTTTATTTGGAAAATACCACCTACTTGTATTTCATTTAAACAGTGTCCACTCAACGAAATAACGGATAAAATTGTAAGCAGAGTAAATGTTATTACTTCCGACCTTTTCATAATTTCCTTCAACATATGACGGCTTCGTGTATACTCAACAATTCAACATAAACTAGATTATTCATTGAGAGACCCGAAAAAATTAAATATTTTCTTAAATGTCAAGTCAAAAATAAACATTGCAATGCTCCATACAGCCAAGTTTTACCCTACTATTTAGAAAGGCTATTCTTCATTTTCAATTGATTTTACATAATATTTGTATATTTTTGTTTGGAACCGTTGGGAGACTGTTTTCCCTTCCTAGGGGTTGTTTTCTTCAGGAAAGGTTTTTTGAAAATATGACAGGAATTGCTGAATTAAAAGTAAAAGATAAAAGTACTGCCATTATCTCCATTGCCGGCACATGGAATATCTATGAAAAACATTCTCATGCCGAGGAATTTATTGAAAAAATATTATCAAAGCCTTCCATTCAAAGGGTTGATCTAAAATTTGTGGACTTAAAGAGTTGGGATTCCGTTTTAATCAACTTTTTAGTACACATTTTAAACTCCTGCGAATCGAAAAACTTAACCATTAACGTCGACGACATTCCCATAGGTATACGCAGGTTGATAGAATTATCTAAAACTTCGCCGGTCAGAAGTATATCTTCTGACGGCCAAAAGAAATCTACGATTTTAGAATTTATTGGAGGCATTGGGTTGTTATTTTTCTTCAGCCTAAGAACTTTTCTAGGTTTTATAGGAAAGTTACGGATGGGAATAACATCTTTTATTGGTGGCAAAGTAAAAATTCGTAGCCAAGAATTTACCGTAGTGTTACAAGAGGTTGGAGTAAAAGCGTTGCCCATTGTTTTCTTGATAAGTTTTCTGGTGGGTCTCATAATAGCGTTTGTCAGTGTTTTACAACTATCGCAATTTGGGGCAAATATTTACGTAGCAAACCTGGTTGGAATTTCCATGATGCGCGAAATGGGATGTATTATGGCCGGAATTATAATGTCTGGTCGTACGGGGGCGGCGTTCGCTGCGACCATAGGAACGATGATTGTTAACGACGAAGTCGATGCACTACAAACGGCGGGATTTTCTATTATAAATTTTCTTGTTCTACCACGAGTTATAGCATTGACGTTAATGATGCCACTGCTGTGCGTATTTTCTTCCTTTATAGGAATCTTTGGAGGGTTGTGTGCTGCAATATCTGCAACGGATTTAACCATTGTACGCTATTGTACACAAACGGCACATGCCGTTCATCTGAATGATTTTTTTGTCGGGATAATCAAAAGTTGTTTTTTCGGATTTTTGATCGCGGCAATTGGATGCCAAAAAGGTCTTCAATGTAAACGTAGTGCGGAGGATGTTGGGTTAACAACAACAACAGCTGTTGTAACAAGTATCACAGCTATAATCATAATGGATGCAATTTTTGCAGTAATATTTTCTCTGATTGGAATATAATGGTGCCAAAGATATCAGTCAAAAATTTAAACATGACCTATGATAATTATACGATCATGCGAAATATTTCGTTCGATGTGCAACGGGGAGAAATTTTCCTGATAATCGGTCAGAGTGGGTGCGGCAAAAGTACACTGTTAAAATATTTACTCGGTCTTAAACAAGCTGGTCACCAAAAAATTTTCTACGATGGCAAGGATATCAATTCCGTAATTAATGTCCCCGGCTTCTACGGGGAAAAAATAGGTGTACTATACCAAGGTGGAGCACTGTGGAGCTCTATGACTTTGGCAGAAAATGTAGCACTACCATTGGAAACATACACACCTCTAAACAGGAAAGAAATCGAAGAAATTGTTATTTTGAAACTGTCATTGGTTGGGCTCAAAGGATTTGAAAATTTTTACCCAGCACAAATTTCCGGAGGTATGCAAAAACGTGCCGGTCTAGCAAGGGCCATAGCTCTCGATCCGGAAATATTATTTTTTGATGAACCATCGGCCGGCCTTGATTCTGTTTCTGCAAAACGGCTAGATGATTTAATCCTAGAGCTAAAGGAAAGTTTTGGAATTACGGTTGTTATCGTTACCCATGACCTTGCAAGTATTTTCGCAATTGGGACTCGAGCTATCTACTTGGACGTTGAATCGAAAACAATTACGGCAATGGGAACACCCCATGAGCTTTTGGCGTCTTCGAATGACAAAAATGTTATAGCTTTCCTCTCAAGGGGAACAAAAATCGCCTAAGGTTAATGCTCCTGAGGAAAAGTTGATCGGGATGGTTGACGTACCCGCCGAATGCAAATAGTCCTAGAAAAATCACTGTTCATCGAAAATATGATCTTAAAAGTGCACGTTTCTAGAAAATTGTATAGCCGTTCTGGCCATTCCACAACTAGATGATATGGCGGTACTAAAAAATCGTTGAGCATTAATGCTTCCGTCGCTTGTTCAGATCCATCGAGGCGGAAGGCATCAATATGTAAAAGGGAAACATTGGATGAATAGATATTTAAAATGTTAAACGACGGACTACGAACGGTATCGAGTATGCCAAGCCCATGGGCTAGTCCACCAACGAATGTTGTTTTCCCCATACCAAGGTCACCAATTAGGGCAATGGATGAGTTGCGGGGCAATAATTTGGCTAAATCTACGGCTAAATTTTGCGTATCTTTTTCGGTTTTGCAGATTATTTCTACATCAAATAGCTGTGACATGGGTATTCCAAAGTAAACAAATGATGGTTATCGCATTGAGTAGCGCGTGCACCAATATCGGTTCGCGTATGTCGGCACTATGTTCATAGATTTTAATCAAACATATGCTTAACATAAATAATCCAGCAAATGCCAACAAATTCCAATGTATCAGTGCAAAAATAAATGAAGTAAAGCCAGCTGCCACAAACTTACTTCCTCGCCCCTTCAGCGCCCTATATATGAGCCCACGGAAAATTATTTCTTCCAAAATAGGAGAAATGACAACTGCCGTAGCTACGCGAATGGTCGTCACCAAAGGATCCCCGGGATGAGAAAACCATTGAACAACGTATTGCGGGCTAAGATCTACAGATACCCCCAAGGAATGCGTAAGCTTCCAAAAGGAGCCCCATAGGAAGCTGGTTCCCAAAAATACTGGTAGAGTCAATCCCAAGTTATAAATTGCCGATTTCAGCGTACTAAGAAATGGTCGCGCCTCCTGCATAATTTCTCCGCTAAATCTACGGAAACATTTGATAGCTGCCAACATAAGAATTAGTGATGTTAGACATAATATTATCACAGATGCAGCTTCTGTTTTTTCAAATTTTAGGGCTTCAGCAATTAACCATAGTAATATTTGGGGGGCCCAAGCAAGTATCTCAAAAAAAACACCAATACGGATAAATTTCCATATACTGACATTTAAAGCTTTAACTCCAATATCATCGTCAGGTTGATTATTGAGCCTATGTAATACACAGGCGATAATAAATGTTGGCATATAGATTTTTGTGAAGGACTCCATGAACGTCTAAAAAATTGCCATGGGTAGTAATTTAGTCAAGCGTTAGTAAGAGAAATGATTGGTTTGTTTAATTTGATTGCGTCTTGTATGGCTCCATCGATAAATAGAGCATCGAATTTTGCAAAACGTTTAAAATTTACTGGCGAAATTGGATGTTGATCCGGCAATTGATCGAACTTTTCCAGCCATTGACATACGACACATCGTAATGCTTCCGCGATTAAAGTCCTGTCTGTTCCCAAATCAAGCAACCTAGGAATTGCTCCAATGGCATCGTTGGCATGGAGTGTTGCTAAAACGCAATGTCCGGTAATTGCTGCTCGAATTGCAAGTTCCGCCGTTTCTCTATCACGAATTTCACCGACAAATATTACGTCGGGGTCATGGCGTAGAAAAGCACGTAAAGCACATGGGAAAGAGAAACCGGTAGTAACGTTGATATTGCTTTGAGAAATTCCATCTATGCGTTGTTCAACGGGGTCTTCACAGGTTAAAATTTTTATCTCATCGCTTTTTATTTCACGTAATACGCTATATAGTGTGGTTGACTTGCCGCACCCCGTAGGCCCAACGAACAATGTTAGTCCGCTTTGATTGGTGACGTTTTTTAGAAAGTTTCTTAACCTATCATAATCGTGCATCAAGTTATTCAAGGCAAAAATATCGGCATAGTTATTCAATATGCGCAACACGACACTTTCGCCGTACTGGGTCGGCAGGCATGATATGCGAAATTCAATCTCATTTCCATTGATTGGGCACGAGATACTACCATCCTGGGGTAGTCTGTTTTCGGAGATGTTGAGGTTAGCCAACACTTTTAGGCGAGAGAGTACGGGTCTAGCAATTTCTTCCGTACAACTTTCAAGGGTTACCAAATCTCCATCTATGCGGTAGCGTATTACAAATTTGCCATCAAAAGTTTCAAAGTGAATATCGGAAGCGTGTAAGGCGACCGCTTCACCCAAAGTTTTATCTATGAACCGAGCAATTGGGCTATCTTCTTGAAAAATTATGCTGTCTGCCATTGTTATATAATCGTCGCAACTTCATCCCCCATTAGGACATAGGTTTCCACGCCGGAGGCAGTGTTTTCCAAAATATCATCCGAAAATTGTACGCGCCCATTTTCAAAAATCAAGATTACCGTCGAACCACCGAATTCGAAATAGCCCTTTTCCTCTCCCTTTAGGGTAGGTTTTTTAGGAACGAAAGTTTGTCGAATGGATCCGACGCACATAGCGCCTATTTCAACCATTAGAACGTCACCACAGTTTTCCGTGTGTAGCAGCGTTGACATCTTTTTATTTTTTAGAAAGGCGTCAAGTGTCCCATTCATTGCCATTGGATGAATCGAAGAATATTCTCCCCTTATTAGGAATGTTTTATTTGGTACACATGCGATGGGAAAATGAAACCTATGATAGTCGATGGGAGCAAGCCTAGATATTAGGACGCTACCATCGGTAAATTTTTTGGCTGTCACTTCGTCGATGATCAGGTCTTCCACCGACAATTGTTCTCCTTTTATGAAAAATGGGGAAAGATTTTTCATGTTGACGTATGCTAGATGCCTGCCATCGACGGGGGCAGTAATTGTGTCGGGTTTTGGAGAAATTGGACGGGCTGATGGTTTTAATTTTCGAATGAAGAAATCGTTGAATGACGTAAAGTCACTGACTTTTTTTTCGAAGGAATCACCTTTCAAATTATATCTTTCTATAAAAGGCTCAATTTCCCTCCTACTAACCGAACTAGATGCAAACTTTCCAAAAAGAATGGAAAATAATTTCCGTTTAAACAGTAATGTCGTTGCTAGCTTTCCTACGGCTGTCGAATATGCCCATCGTACCCATGGCTCTCCTACGATTTTTTCTTCCTCTACGGCATTGGTGTAACGATTAAAAAATACAACCTCTTTCATCTGGCAGCTATGATAATTGTTGTGGCTAAAAAATCAATGGCTAAAGAAAATTTAAGTTTACCATGCACTGCAACAATTAATGCATTGGGAACCATTCTAATTCTTAGCCCAAAGGTGAAGATGAAATTGGCATCGGAATAGTATTCATCGATTGGATTAGGGTATCCATTTGTTTTTGGAGAGGTTAGGAGGAGGCATGTCTGCCGTGGCATGCCCTAGGGCATGGGTCATTGATTTGACGGTGTTCGACGTGCTGTCCTTTGCGCTACACCACTTTTTATGAAAGTTTCGAAGGGCTGACCGTAGTTTCCTTCTTTGACAAGCGCCAACAATTGTTGTAAAATTTCTTCGCTGAAAGTTTCAGGCATGATATCCACGAAAGATATTGGAGGATTGCTATTTAATGCCCTGTCCTGAATAAATCTCAGGATCGCGTGGATGTTATATTTATTTTTCTTTGTGGTTTCTTGGTTTTCCAGTAATTTTGAAAAATTAGCTGCCCAGAGGAGTAGTTTCGTTTGTTCATTGGTAAAGGTCGCTCTGTTTAATTTCATTTCATTTTTTATTGCTTGAAGGGCAACTGAGGAAAAAAGAATGAGTGTAATTTCGGCACCATTAGTACTTTTGGCATCTGCGTAATCGGCAAGTGAACGGGACAACCCCTTCAAAAAATCCTCATTTGTTTTTGCCATTTTTAGCATTGCCCACATTAGTTTTGGTTCTCCTAATAAAAATTCGCTTGCTCTTTGCACAAAGCTTTCTTCCCAGTTATCTTCTTTTCCCTTTTCCCACAGTGCTGCACGTTCTATATGTACTTCGTTTGCTATGTTTTTTAGGCTATCCACAAAGGCTTTGAAGTTTCTATTTCTAATGGCATCTTTGAAGGATTGACTATAGTCTCCTGCTCCGATGAACTCCAGTAATCGTTGACCAGTTGCATCATTTGCAGAAAAAATATCTGCAAGGAATGTTTCAGTCAATCCTTTGTCCTGAACAAATTTTAAGAATATGTCGATGGCATCTTTATTTCCTTCTGGGTCTCCAAGCAATGCTAGAAAGTTAACTGACTGATATAGTAGCTGCTTTTGTTCTTCGGTAATGAATGTATTTTTTCCCACTACTTTTCCTATTTCTTTCAGAGCAACCGATGTAAAAAGTTTGTCTTTATCATCGACACCCAACGTGAAAATTTTGTCTTCATCATTGACACCCAACGTGAAAAATTCAAAGAACAAATCGCGCGTAAAATCCTTGTTTGTCTCTCGCATCTCTAGTGCTGCCCACATTAATTCTGTGTTATCAAATAAAAATTCACTTGCTTGTAGTATAAAGGATTGCCTCCGCTCGTCTGGATTTAAATATTCAGAACTTGTAGAGATTTCATCTGCTACATTTTTTAGGCCATCCACAAAGGCTTTAAACTTTCCAAGTTGTTCATTTTGACTTCTCCCGAAGCACCGCAAAAGGTTAGCGAAATTACTGCCCGTTTCATCAAACGCCTTAAACCATCTACTACAATACTTTTCCTCGGGGAAACGATACATATATTGCACATATTGCATATATTGATCCCTTTCATTTGCAGGGCTAATAATTGCACAATACATTGTTTTTTTCACTAGAAGAAGAAACTGTTCATTTGTCAGTTGAAGCTGATCTGCTGATTGCAGCTCTTGTGGTGAACATTCCATTCCGTTATCCAAACACCATTGGTTAAGGATTAAAAATTTTCCATATTTCTCAACCGTATCAACTTCGACTCCTTGGTGTGATATCGCATCACGTGCTTCAGTTAAGAACGAATGGAACAACCTATTGGTGAAGAAGTCTCTCCGTGCTGCTGGATTTGCGGCCAGTAGGTCATGGACCACTCTGATAACCACAGGAAGTTCCGTGCTATCGCAACTTTTTATGGCAGCTGTCAGATCGCTCAAGAAATCTTCTTGCCAAAAAAGTTCCCGGTTTTCAGCAGCTGCCATTTTGACTCTAAATTGTTTCACGGCAACCTCATATTCTGGTCCACCCAATTTGCTTCTCATCCATAGCATGGCTTTCCGAACGGGACCGGGGTCAAATTTGCCTTTTCCTAAGTCATTCAAAAAAGTTGCCATCTCTTTTTTTTTTAGATCAAGACTAGCACAGACGCGCTCACCTAGGCCAAACTTGTCTTTCAACACCTTTCGAGAGTCGATTAATTGTAGCTGCGGATCTAACCTCAACTCACCGAATGCTTGGTTAACTCCCCACTTTCCAGTAGGACTTCCTTGTGCTTCCGAATCCGTAGGCAAACTACTTTTGACCGTAACATTATTCATACTGAGTGAAAAAGTGTATGGCGAAATATTTGAATGGCAAGACAAATAATTAGGTGAAATTTGGGATTTATGTAAAAATTTCAAAACCTCGCCAATATTAAAATTCTCCCAACGTACTTATCTTGCCTAAGAACACACCGAAGAGGGAAAAGGAAAAATGTCGCGTATCTTTTTAAGATTAGTCCAGAATTTCCTGCAAGAATTGAGATCCGGAGAATAGGGAAGTCTTCCCACATGTAAAAGCTTTTGCCGCATATTGGATCGGGCAAATACTTGCTAAATTGAAGAACTATCCTTTTGTCACAAATGTTGGTTCGCATTTTTTATCGTAAACATCCTTTGAAATTATCACTTCGGAAATTTTATCATTCTGGGGAACCTTGTACATGATATCTAGCATCATGTTTTCTAGAAGCGAACGCAGTGCACGAGCCCCTGTTTTCATTTTAACGGCCTGCCTAGCGATTTCAGGGATCACGTCGTCGGCAATTGTCAGACGAACACCATCCAATGCTAACAATTTTTTATACTGCTTTATGAGTGCATTTTTCGTACTCAAAAGAATATGGCATAAATCTTCTTCCGTTAGTGCATCGAGTACCGATATGGCCGGCAATCTACCGATAAACTCGGGGATGAGCCCAAATTTTATTAAATCTTCCGGTTGGACATTTTTCATAATCTCTTCGGCCTTTTCCGGTTCGTTGTTACTAAGCAATACCTTGAATCCTAGAACGGATTTACCGATTCGCTCCTTGATGATCTTATCCAAATCCGCAAATGCTCCTCCACAGATGAACAAAATGTTTCTCGTATTTACCATTACGTACTCCTGCTCGGGATGTTTGCGCCCACCCTTCGGGGGGACATTACAGGTTGTCCCTTCAAGAATTTTCAACAGGGCTTGTTGGACACCTTCCCCGGAAACATCTCGGGATATGGACACATTCTCCGTTTTGCGACCAATTTTATCAATTTCGTCGATGTATATGATTCCACACTCGGCCTTTTTGAGATTGTAATCCGCTGCCTGTAAAAGGCGCAGCACAATATTTTCAACGTCTTCTCCCACATACCCAGCTTCCGTTAGCGTGGTAGCATCGGCTATGGCAAATGGTACATCCAGTGCTTTGGCCAATACTTTCGCCAGCAAAGTCTTTCCGCAACCGGTGGGCCCAATTAGCAAAATATTGCTTTTTTCAATTTCGACATCCTTCAAACCTTCAGCGACCACTTCTTTTGAAGAGGTACCGTCCTGGGTGAAGACACCATCGCAGAATAGTCTTTTGTAATGATTATACACTGCAACGGACAATGTCTTTTTGGCGTGGTCCTGCCCAACGACATTTTCGTTCAAAACCTCCATTAGTCTCGCAGGAGAAACCATGTTAAAATTGAATGGCATATCCGACTGTGCCACAACGGATAAATTGCCATTTTCGTATTGTTTGTTAGAGCTTGGAAGATCGAGCTTAGAAGAAGTGTCGGTCGCCGTGGAAGGGAAAAAGTTTTTACCAAGTGCCTGGGCACATTTGGCAACACAGCTACTGCATATGAATATTCCATTGGGCCCAGCGATCAATTTTTCTACTTCCAATTGGGATCTCCCGCAAAACGAACATTTGATCAAATTTGACATAACCCTATTCGTGGCATTCAATTTTGATAAATTCCCATGTCAAATCTATCCGGAATAAATTTCTGCATATAATAGGTTGAATCCAATGAATATTTCGCGGTATATGTGCATCCTTTGGCCCAACGATTGAGGAAATGCTAAGGCGCCGGTTGGCCTTGTTCAATTT
>JAITBI010000029.1 GCA_031283685.1 Puniceicoccales bacterium
AAATGTTTCACACATGGCTTCAGGCCAACAAACGATCGGAATCCGATGGTAGCTGCACCATAGATCTTGGCCATATAAAAATTATGGTCAATGAAGATCAGTTGGGATACGTGACCCTAAAATCTTTGGATGCTTTATAACAATAGTCAAAAGACGCAGAGGACCGTAGCTAAACAAGAAAAACGGTAGGGCTGAAGATTTTCATGTAAGCTTTGCAAGCTCCTTTTTAATTTTAAGCTCCTAGGTCATTAATTTGAATCGTCACCGTGGGACAGGTTATTTTGGTTGCTAACCAACCCTTTGGCTTCCAACGTTTCCATGATCCTCGCCGCCCGGTTATACCCAATCTTTAATCTCCGCTGGAGGAAAGATATGGAGGCCCGATCATTGCTGCGTATGACTTCGAGAGCCCGGGGGATCATGTCATCTTCCCAGTTATCATCATCCAATTCGGCATCAGCATCTTCCCCGTTTTCCACGAGGGCATGGATGTCCATGGCATATTCTGGATCGCCATTTTTATCGTGTAAAAAGTCCACGATTCTATTGATTTCTTCGTCGGAAACGAGAGCGCCCTGGGCACGCAATAAACCGCTGGCCCCCGGAGGCTGAAAGAGCATATCACCTCTACCGAGCAACGCCTCCGCCCCTCCCGCATCAAGAATCGTTCTACTGTCGACTTTCGATGCTACCTTGAATGCAATGCGACTTGGCAGGTTTGCTTTGATGATGCCTGTGATGACATTTACCGATGGGCGTTGGGTGGCAAGGATCAAGTGTATTCCTGCCGCACGAGCTAGTTGGGCAAGCCGTGCCACACAGGTCTCTACGTCGGCGGGAGCAACCATCATCAAATCGGCCAATTCATCGATGATACAGACAATGTATGGCATTCTTTGGTCAGGAATATCGATGTTTTCTGAATTTTGAGGAAGGGCAGTGCTCATGGCGGAACGTTCTTCGGGGGAAAGGGACCGTTCCAACTCTTCGGCACGGGCAACTTCATCGGCATTTTTCAAAATCTTCGCGTTGAAACCGGCGATGTTGCGGACACCCAATTGGGCGAAAATTTTATAGCGAAGTTCCATTTCAGAGATTAACCATTTCAGGGCATTGGGAACTTTTTTTGGATCCGTTACCACGGGAATGAGCATGTGGGGCAATTTATTAAACACCTGCATTTCCACAATTTTCGGATCGACCATGATGAACCGCAAATCATCGGGGGTGGAATGATATACCAGCGACGCAATGATTGAATTTATGCAGACGGTCTTACCCGATCCGGTTGCACCTGCAATAAGTAGATGGGGCATTTTCGACAGATCGTTAATCATGGGTTCACCCGTTGTTCCTCTCCCGAGAATGATGGGAATGTCTGCCTTCATGGTGTGCCAATCATTGGATTCGAGGATTTCACGCAAACATACCATTTGGGGGTTGCGGTTAGGAAGCTCCACGCCGACGCATCCCCGACCAGGAACAGGAGCAAGAATCCGGACGGATTGGGCCCGTAAATTTAGGGCAATATTTTTGTCCAAATTGACAATTTTTTCCACCCGTACACCCGGCGCAGGAGAGATTTCGTATCTCGTTATTACGGGACCGATGTGGACTTCTCCGGCGTGTACGGCAATGCCGAATTGGGCCAGCGTATCGACCAGCTGTTTGGAAACGGCAGCGTGGTCATCGTCACTGGACGTTTTTTTTGCGCGCTGCAATAGTTCTATGGGAGGTAAAATGTAGTCTCCCCTGGATACTCCATGTTCGTGAAAGGAAGGTTTTTCAACCGTATGTTGGTTATGCTTGTTGAAGTTAGTGTTCGTTTGTGGAATATGCCCATTCCCCAGGTGGAATATTTTTCGCCATACCCATAACACCATGGAAAAGATTTCCTTCATGATCCATGCTGTTAGTTTATATAAAGTGATGCAGGTGAATTTCAAACCTCCCCAGATGATGGTGCGAAAGTATCCATAGCGTTGGATATTTTTTTCCAATGCTCCGTCCAAAGATAGACTCGCCGTAAATATGTATAGGGAGGATAGGATAAAGAGTAAAAATAGTAAAATGGCACTTCCCGTGATGGCGAATACCTTTTCAGCCATATGGTGAAATGTAAAATACCCCACAGTTCCTCCCAGTCCTGCAGAAAATTTGTTGTTCGAGAATCTTAAAAACATTTCCGTCGATAGGCAGTATCGTTGAACGTACTCCAAGAGCCCCGTTGCACTGACAAACATCATGATTAACGCAATTACACGCCCTTTGTTTAGAGGTTTTGTTTCGGGCATGAAGAGCATGTGAGAAATGATGAACAGTGTGATCGGTATTAGCCATGCGGCAAAACCGAAATATCTCATGCTAAAAAATACCGCATTGGCCCCAAATTCTCCGACAATGTTCTGATCTACCATTTGGTCATTCGTGCATGTGGTGACCAATCTCGTTTGGCTCGGCGAAAAGTCAATGAACGCAATGAGCAGCAATACCGCCAAAACAAAAACTATCGCACTCAAGGCCACATGACGCTTTTTCTCACTTTTTTGTTTTTTTTGCCAAAATTTTCGTTCTTTTTTTGACACCATCGTCATTTAAAAAAAGATTTTTCCTCCCAGAGTCAGTACTTTTATTTTTGCGAAAAGTTTTGAAAATACGTGTAAAAAATGTGCACATATAATCGCTTTTATGCTATTTGTCTGCGAATAATGATTTTTTATACATTTTTTCCAAAGAATACAATCTTGGGATTGCAATTATATTTAATTTCATAAAAGTATTGATCTTTGAGAAAAATAATACACCATGTTGGGTTAACGTCGAGACGTAGTTGAAAATGGATTTACATAAATATGTGGATGAATTGCTGAAAACGATTGGCAAGTCGCTGGATCTGCCTGGTTTGGCTCTCGACGAAAATGACCATTGCGTATTATTGTTTGATGATAAGGTCGTTTTAAATATCGAATTAGATATAGAGAAGGAACTACTGATAATATATTCCTATATTGGCGAGGTCCCCCTTGAAGGACGGGAGATAATTTTTGAAACATTGTTGGAATCAAACCTTTTTTGGAAAGGCACGCAGGGGGCTACCATAGGCATCGATAAACAAACCCAAACCGTCGTGCTAGCATTTCCAATGGAACTTCCCCTAAAAAGAAAAGAAAGTTTTGAAGAGAGATTGGCTCTCTTTGTAGAAGTAACTGAAAGTTGGATTTCCCGGCTAGAAAAAATGTCTACAGATGCGGAGTTAATTGCAAACGAAGAGCAGTAGTGTGAAAAGTTACGAGTTGTTTTTCGTTATAAAAGAGGGAGTTATTGAATGAGCATAATTGCTACAAGTGGCACGAATACGGCGGGCAAGGGATCTGAGGTGCATCAGTCTCCTTCTCTGCCCTATAAAGCGATACAATATAAAAAAGCTAACAACCCTCCAGGGTTGCTGGGGACCATTACTTTCTCGGTTTCTAAGCGCCTTTCTTCTCGTAAGGTGTCTCAACTTGCAGAAAAAAAATCAATTTTTAAAAAAGGTCATGGGCAGCTATGTTTATTTACAGGAAATGGTGCAAAATTCCCACGCCTGCCAGGTGTACAAATTTTTAGCAAAAAAAAAAGTTAAATTTTTAAATTTTAATAAAAAATTTTGAAATTTGTGCAAATTAGATCCCAAACAGTGTTTAATTTTGTGTGGATATAAATGTCGCGTGACTCACCTAACAAATTTCCTGCTTCATCAAAAGATGAGTTGCTAAAATCGATTACTGAAATATAACTCGCAACGATGACGAATGAAAAGCAGGGAAATTCGGATGACAAAAATCCAAAATATAAGCGTATTAGGTTCGTTAAAAAATTCTTGCGTCATATGCCTAGAAAGTCATCCATCCACAGGTACCCCATTTTGAATAAATTTGCCCATGTAGCTCGGGAAAGATCCTACCTGTGGTCATTTAGGGTCCCAGAAGTAGTGCCGGCATTTTATATCGGATGGATAATAACCCTAACGCCACTTCCCTATGTGGTACATATCATTCTTGCGTTTTTTGCTGCCTTGATGTGTCGGGCAAACGTAGCCATTCTGATGTTTTTGCCAATTCTTTCCAACATTGTCACATTCCTTTTCTTTTGGGCCGTAACCTATAAAATAGGTCTCTATATGGTGCATTGGCTTGGGGTAGGGACGGAAATATTACCCGTGATTACAACCTTTGATAAACATGCGATCTTGCAATATGGCAAATTTACCATTCGCATATTTGCCACCATAACTCTCGGGGCGATAATTTTTGGACCACTTTTAGGGGCAATTTGCAGTGAAATTTACAGATATTATGCCAAAAAGTATACCCGTAAGGCCTAAGGTCGAGGTTCATAGAAGAGCCGTGCCTATCATCAAAATCCTTATTCTCTCCTTGGTCAGTTTTTGCACAATTCGATGATAGCATTATCTATATCTATACTTTTGCCATTGTGCCGATGACATTTTCCATGGTTGGTGCTGTATGTCCAATAAGGAGCTTTGATTAGTTTTAGCAAGCTGTGCAGCCAGTGCATTTGGGCGGGACAAAACTCTACTAACCGGATATTCACTCGGAGGGAGCCTGTGTCAAGTTGCCTCAGCGTCACTAAGAATCCCAGGCATTTCTTTTAATCCAGCTGCTGTTAATGAAAATTTATTGCTGGGATTATCAGCAGATCAATTGAGTTTTGCTAGAGAAAATGGACTACAGGTATCAATGGACAGAGATATTGTAAGTGGTAAGCTGTTTTCTGGTAGGAACAGAGGCAGGTGTGTGCAAGTATTTGAAAACAAATTAGTTTTGCCGTCATATGGCGGGAAGGAAAATCCTCATAAGGCATCGGTATTAAAAGCAGCATTCGCGACATTAACTTCTCAGCAGGGTGCTCAAGGATCATACGTGTAACACTAAGAGGCTCGCAAAAATATGGAATTAGATCTATTCGAAACCAATGATATCGACGCCTAGTTTAGTAGCGTAGTCTAACACGTTGTTTTTGTCTAGAATTATAACATTTTGTGCCTCTAGAGCAGCATACTTTACCTTGGCATTGTGCAAATTTTTCAACGTTTGCATGCCAAAAATGGGTACGTCAAAGCGAAAGTCTTGTTTATATTTGGCTGCTTTTACAAAGATTGCATCTTTTAAATTAAATTTTCCGACTCGGCTGATGAGGTCGTCGGTTCCTGCGAAATCTTCGACTGCCACGATAGTTCCCTTATGTACGACGAGGCTTTGGCCAATATTTAAACGGGCAATTTCGCGAGCAATGTTAATTCCAAGTTGTAAACTTTTTTTATTAATTGCCGATTTTTGAGGCGTCATGGAACCCTCGGTGGCGAGGTATTTTTCCATGAAGGAACGAGCATCCAATAATTCCACACCGATATCTGCAATTTCTTTGGCAATGGCTCCAAAAATAGACTCAGCGTTACGTTCCTTTAACGCCATTAGCATCCGGAGTGCTTTGAGGTCCGGCAACAGCCCTCGAAAAAGCTTTTTAGGTTTTACCTGGCCTGCCATAATGGCAAATTTTGCGTCGAAGCTTTTCAATGCTCCTAGTAATTTTGATATCTGTCCAACGGAAAATTTTACGATGTTTTGTGCTGGAAAATCATCGAGCCATTCGGAATTTACATCATCGTCCACGGCAATAACTACGATATCATGCTCAGCAGCTACGATGTTTTTAGCGCATAGGATGGGGTAATCTCCGCGTCCTGCAATGAGGGCAACGCGTGCACCCTTTGGTAAATTTTTACGGGTAAATGCCATTCGGTTTCTCTGAAAATTGATAAATTATTAGCATTGACAACACAAAATCACACCCGGTTTGACTCTTTTTGCATCCTTTGTCGCACAACTTCGTATAGGACAATCACGGCTGCGTCATTGACATTGAGAGAATCGCTCATTCCATTTTGTGGAAGTGCAATGGGTATTACGCCATCATTTTTTAGCCAGAAATCTGACAATCCATCATGCTCGGATCCAACAACAATTGCCGTGGGAGACGTAAAATCTTCATAAAAATAAATATTTTTTGCGGGTGGTGTCGTGGTGAAAATTTGGACGGCGCTTGTCCTTAAAAATTCCAATGTTTTTTCATTGTTCGTGACGACCGTTGGCAAACTAAAAACTGCCCCCTGGGATGCCCGAATAACATTGGGATTAAAAATGTCGGTTACGGGGTTACACAAAATTAATGCATCGGCACCGGCAGACTCCGCCGAACGCATCAAAGCACCAAGATTACCAGCTTTTTCGATGCTTTCTGCGACCAGAATAAAGGCGTTGTCTGAAAGTTTGATATGGGGAAAGTCCAAATGCCAAAATTTGGCCAGTCCAAGTATGCCGTCGCAATTTTCACGGCAGCTAATTTTTTCAAAAACTTCGCCGCTCACTTGGCAAATTTGAATATTTTTGCTCTCGGCCCGTTGGATTAAATCCCACGGAACAAGATCTCTGAAAAACTTTTCACAGAAAAAAATCGTGTCCACGGAAATGTTATTATCCATAGCCCGTGATAGCTCGCGGTAGCCTTCCACAAGAAACATCCCATAGCGGTTCCGTTTTACGCGATCCCGTAGTTTGCATAAAAATTTTATTCGATCGTTTTGTCTGCTTGTAATTATTTCCACAGGCGTATTACCTATTAGCAAATGCAATATCTTGAATTTTTTTAGCGATAAATTCAGATGCTCCGCAGTTGTTTCTATGCCATTCTTGCAATTTTTGAGCAAAATTTTGCCTCTTGCTTTCGTCCTTTGCAAGGATAGTTATGGCCATGATCGCACGGGCTAAATCTTTAACTTTAACGACGCATTTGGAGTGTTCCAGTGATAGACAAATATCTTTAAAATTAGTCATTTTATCGCCATAGACGATGGGGACTCCATGACATGCAGCGTCCACAGGGGATTGTCCACCGGCATTCGGAGCCAAACTTTTCCCGATGAACGCCAGGTCGGCAATCGATGTCAACGTTTGCAACTCTCCCGTAGTATCAGCCAAACAAATATCAACTTCCGCACTTGCCTTGCCCTTTGACCGCTGGTGCCATTTGAAGCCGGATGTTTTTAATAGACCAATGATCTGATTGCGCCTTTCCGCATGGCGAGGAACGAGCAATAATTTCCACCGCCTGTCGCCAATTCGGCACTTTTTGAGTGCTCTAATGAGCATTGCTTCTTCCTGAGGCCAGGTGGATGATCCTAGTAAAATTAGATCATTTTTCGTAAAACCGAGGGTACGCCTGAGGGCCGAAGCTTCCGTCGGATCCAATCTGGGGATCCTATTATCAAACTTCATATTTCCTGCAATTTTTATGCGATCCGAGGAAATCCCTATTTCGTAGCAACGATCTGCCATTAGCTGGTCCGACGCCAGTACGTAGAAAATATTGTCCAAAGTTGATTTTGCCAAGTTTGGGAAAGTTTTGTAGCGAGCAAGAGTTTTATCGGAAATACGTGCATTTATTAAAATGACTGGGACATTGCGCAAATATGCCTGCCAAATATGCTCCGGCCAAATTTCACTTTCCATGAGAATCGCCAGGTGAGGAAAAATCCTTTTCCAGGCCAGCCAGCTAAATAACCAAAAATCAAAGGGGAACAATCCCACAAATAGTATTTTGCTTGCATACATCCGACGAGCTAGTTCGTATCCCGTACTGGTCGTTGTTGTTAGAACGATTTCGTATAAATCCGACTCAATGAGCAAATTTATCAATTTTTCAAGGGCTTTGACTTCTCCGACACTTACGGCTTGTATCCACAACCGCTTTTTGCCGAATTTTCTTTTCGGAAGTTTTTTGAATAACCCAAAACGATATTTGAAATCCTTTTTGTAGCCACCTCTTTTTATCATGCGATAGGCATAGTATGGCATGACAAGGAAGAAGCATGGAATAAACAAAAATCTATATAGCAAAATCGTCCACATGTCTGAATCCCACTTTTAATTTTTAAACCTATCCCATGCGCAATGGCATGACGACATATAGAAAGTCTTCTAAGGTTTTAAACACTCCGGCGCTTAATTCATCCTTGAATTCAAAAAATACTTCATCTTGTGTCAGAACCTTCAATGGATCACAAATAAACATGTAGTTGAACGCGATTTCGATTGGCTTCCCTTCGTAAACAATGGCAATCTTTTCATGGGCATTTCCGTATTCTTGACTTTCAGCGGATATCTCCAAGGTATTATTCTCGAAATGTAATTTGACTAGGTTTTTTTGGTCGTTGGCAACGATTGCTACCCTTTGAATGCATTCAAGGGCGAGTTGACGGTCGAGTTTTACACGATTTTCTGCTCCCTGGGGGATAATCTGGCGAAAATTTGGATAGTTGCCTTCAACGATTTTAGAAACCACCTTAATATCACCTATTAAACCATCTTGGTTTTCTTTATCTACGGCAATCAGGAATACAATTTGGCGATTATCGAACAGAAAAGCCACATCTTCTCCCTGGCCAAGGAGTCTTTCGATTTCTCGAATTGTTTTGCTAGGAATTATTACTCCCTTTGCATGGTCTACGCTTTCAGCTATTTCCTTAGACACTAAACTTAAACGGCGGCCATCCGTTGCAGCGAATGTTAATTTGTTCTGGTCGAAACAAAAATATACGCTGTTTAAAATAAAACGGTTATCATCGTTGGATTGGGCAAAGGAAACATTTCTTAACATTTTCGCCATCTCTGCTTGCTGCAATTGCGTTTTATTCGACGGACTTGGTTCATTGGTGGTTGGGAAATCATCCGCCGGAAGTCCCATGATTTGAAAATTGGAACGGCCGGAAGAAATTTTCACCATTGTACCGACAAGTTCTACTACGACGGTATCCCCTGGCAAAGAGCGAACGATGGCGGCCAATTTCCTTGCCGGAAGTGTTATTTTACCTTCACTTTCGCTTTCTGCCTTTACCTGACAATGGATGGAAATGTCCAAATTGGTTGCAGTAATTTTCAGTCCACCGCCGGCACAGTCCAACAAAACATTGCTCAAAACTGGGATAATTGCTCGTTGTTCGACAATGCTTAAAACTTGCTGCAAGCCATTAACAAACGTAGCCTTTTCTATTGAAAATTTCATAATAAATTTTGAAAAAGATGTGGTTCTTTGTTATTTTTTTGTGACCAAATGACAAGCTGACATTTCATTTTGAGAAAAATTATTTATGGTAAGCGACACTACGAAAATTTATTCGACATCCGAAATCCGGGCCCTGAAAGCGAAATATGATAAATTGTTGTCTGAAGTGAGTTTGCACGATAGACTCTATTATAGAGAAAACAGTCCTAAAATTTCTGATTTTGAATACGATTGCTTGAAATCTGAAGTGGAAAGGCTGCAAGAGATTTTGACGGTTTATTCGATGGAAACAGAAGATACAATTATCGGAGACGATAGTAATTCCAAGTTTCAATCGTTTGCCCATTTGTCCCCCATGATGAGTTTGTCAAATACCTATTCCCGAGAAGAACTATTTCAATTTTCTAACCATCTGGAGACTACGCTTGGTCAGCGAAAGTTTTCCTATGTCATTGAGCCGAAAATTGACGGTATCGCGATTAATTTGATATACAAAAAGGGAAAATTTTTTAGAGCGCTAACTAGAGGAAACGGTATGGTGGGGGACGATGTTAGTGCAAATATTAAAACAATTAGAGGTTTACCATGGGAAATCGAAAATTATGCCGAGGCCATTGAAATTCGCGGAGAAGTTTACATGGATAAGCAAACTTTTATTGAAATAAATAAAATGAGGGAAGAACAGGGACTCGAACTGTTTGCCAATCCGCGTAATCTGGCTGCCGGTACTCTAAAAACCCTTGATGTCGATGAAGTGGCCGAGCGAGATTTAAAATTAATTACCTATGCCATCGGCCATTGTTCAGAAAAAATTGTAAATTTCCAAAGTGAAGTCCTAGAGCTTTTGAAAAATCTCGGGTTTACATCCCAGGGAAAATATTGGCCAGCGGAAGATATCGAAGGAGCCTGGAAGTGTATCGAAGAACTAAACGAAATGCGGCATACCTTTCCTTACTGGACCGATGGAGCGGTGTTGAAGGTCAATGAATTACAACTTTACGAAATTTTAGGGGCAACGGCAAAATCTCCCCGGTGGGCCATTGCCTATAAATTCGCCCCGGAACGCGCAACGACAAAAATCAAAAATATTATCCTGCAAGTTGGTCGTACGGGAATAATTACCCCGGTAGCGGATTTGGAAAGCGTACAATTATCAGGCACAAATGTTTCCCGGGCAACCCTCCATAATGCCGATGAAATATCGAAGAAAGATATCCGCATTGGGGATTATGTAACGGCAGAAAAGGCGGGGGAAATAATTCCGGCGATCGTAGCCGTCGATAGGGAAAGGCGAAACGTAGGTTCCATACCATTTGTTTTTCCCAAGACCTGCCCATCCTGTGGGTCACAGCTGATACGGCTGCCCGGTGAGGTTGCTTGGCGATGTCAAAATTTATGCTGTTTGCCACAAATTCAAAGGCGCTTGGAACATTTCGTCTCTCGGACAGCCATGGACATCGATGGGCTTGGAACGGCTGTAATCGAAAAGCTGATGGCTGTAGAAAAATTAAACAATATCGCCGATATCTACCGCCTAACGTTTAATGATTTGGAATGTTTGGAAAAATTTGGAACCAAATCAGCTTTAAAAATTTTGAGCAACATCGACGGTAGCAAAAGTCGGCCCCTTTGGCGCTTGCTGCATGGCCTAGGCATTTTGGGCATCGGAGAGCAAACGGCAAAGATTCTAGCAAATCATTTCCACTCCCTAGACAACCTGATTGCTGCGACACCTGAAGAGTTGGAACAGCTCAACGGTATTGGGATGAAATTGTCAAATGCGATAGTTGCGTTTTTTAGGGAACAGCATAACAAAAACATTCTCAATGATTTACGAATGTTAGGAGTTGTCCTTGGCCATACGCGCTCAGAAATTTCACAGAAGCAGAATCAAAACTCGAGATTCTATGGGAAAAATTTTGTTCTAACCGGCACATTGTCATCCATGACACGCCAGGGAGCGATTGAAAAAATCGAGCACCTTGGCGGCAATATCGCCAAGGTCATATCTAGGCGTGTGAACGTACTGATTGCCGGAGAAAATTGCGGTTCAAAATTAGAAAAAGCTCAATCTCTGGGCTTGGAAATCTGGAACGAGGCCGATTTACTGGAGAATTTGAATGGAAGTGTGGCATAAAAATTGCTTAGTTTTAACCCAAAATGGCGTGATAATTGCATAGACGCTTGCAAAGTGTACCACAATGCATATCTTACATTTTTTCGAAAAAACATGAATTCAATGGTAAATTTAACTCCGCGTGCCCAGCAGATCCTCGCGATGGCTAGGCAGGAAGCGGAACGATTTGGTCAATCCGTCATTGGGCCTGAACATCTCTTGTTGGCACTTATGAGACTGCCACAATGTATTGCCATTAACATCCTGCGATCCATGGGAGTCGATCTTGGGGAAATTCGTGCCAAGATAGAACAGTACCTGTCAACAGCCAATACGGAAGCTCAAAATGGATCTAACATTACGCTATCTCCGCTCGTGCAAAAGGTCCTTTTGGCAGCGGCAAAGGAAGCAAACATGTTGCAACATCCCTACGTTGGCACCGAACATCTACTGTTGGGAATTTTGCGCGAAGATGATGAAGTTGCAGCTAGGCTGTTGGTAGAAGCGGGTGTAAAAATAGAAAGCTGCCGACAGGCAATACTATCAGCTCTCGATCCCAATTTTGTCGGCATAGACGAAGGAAATAATGACGATGACGGTTTCCTTTTCACATCGGAAAAAATATCCGACAAAGACAGTCAATCATCAGGTATAAAGACCCCGGCGTTGAACGCATTTGGCCGTGATTTGACTGAAATTGCCAAAGAAAATAAGTTGGATCCTGTGATTGGCCGAGAAAAGGAAATTACACGGGTATTACAAATTCTATGTAGGCGGTCAAAGAACAATCCCGTTTTAGTTGGCGAAGCGGGTGTGGGAAAGACGGCGATAGCAGAAGGATTGGCTCGGGCAATAGCTTTTGGCAAGGTTCCCGAAGCTTTACTTAATAAAAGAATCATTTCCATCGACATGGCCCTTATGCTAGCGGGAACAAAATATCGAGGACAGTTTGAAGAGCGTTTGAAGGCTGTCATGGAGGATATTAAACGTGCAAAAAATGTAATATTGTTTTTGGACGAGCTGCACACAATCGTCGGTGCAGGGTCATCGGAAGGGGCCATGGATGCGTCAAATATTTTGAAACCGGCATTGTCGCGGGGCGAAGTCCAGTGCATTGGAGCGACTACCCTCGATGAATATCGCAAGCACATAGAAAAGGATGGCGCACTCGAACGCCGATTTCAACCTGTGCAGATTGATCCCCCAAGCATTCAGGATGCGATTTTAATTCTACGGGGTGTTAAAAAATGCTATGAAGAACACCATGCCGTAAAATATACAGATGAAGCAATTGAAGAGGCTGTAAAACTTTCCGCAAGGTACATTCAGGACAGATTTTTGCCAGATAAAGCCATTGATGTCATCGATGAGGCGGGAGCCAAGGCAAGGTTAAACGTAACCACCAATTCTCCCAAAATGGAGAAATTATTGAAAAAGATCGAAGAAGTACATTGCGACAAGGAATCAGCGATTAAGGCGCAGAACTTTGAAAAAGCTGCCCAATTGCGGGACACGGAGAAACAGCTAATGGAAGAAAAGGAGAAACTCTCTCGACAGACCCAAAGAAAATCGAAAAATAACATCATTACCGTTGATGTCGACGCCATTTTGGCCGTCATCTCTAGTTGGTCAGGGGTTCCGATTACGCGCCTTGAGAAGAAAGAATCGGAACGCTTGCTACATCTGAGTGAGGCATTGAAAAAGATCGTAATCGGCCAGGATGAAGCCGTCGAGGGTATTACCTGTGCAATTCGTCGTTCGCGAACAGATTTAAATGATCCCAACAAACCAATTGGATCATTTTTATTCCTTGGTCCCACGGGGGTGGGAAAGACCTATTTGGCTAAGATGCTGGCTGAACAGATTTTTGGTAACAGGGATGCCATTATCCAAATCGACATGTCCGAATATATGGAAAAACATTCCGTGTCGCGAATGGTTGGATCGCCTCCGGGATACGTTGGCCACGACGACGGAGGCCAGCTAACGGAAAAGATTAGGCGTAAACCCTATGCGGTTATTTTGTTTGATGAGGTAGAGAAGGCCCATCCCGACGTGTTGCAAATTTTATTACAGGTTTTAGAAGATGGCCATATGACGGATAGTCAGGGCCGCAAGGTAGATTTTAAAAATACACTTTTAATCATGACGAGCAATGTCGGAGCTGAAATTTTACAAAAGGATATGTCCCTTGGTTTTATCGCAGATCAAAGTGCGTCCCAAAGTTTTGAGCGGATAAAAACGTCGGTCATTGAGGAGGCCAAGAAGGCATTCAAGCCCGAGTTTATCAATCGGCTAACAGATATGATCGTGTTTAAACAACTTGACCATAAAGCTTTGCAAAAAATTGTTGACATCGAGTTGGACAAGGTCGGCAAACGTGCTGCCGAAAAAGGAATGACCCTTATTTTTTCCGATGATGCGAAGGATTTCCTCGTAAAAAATGGCTACGACAAGAAGTTGGGGGCCCGTCCGCTAAAGCGTGCCATCGAAAAGAATGTCGAAGATCCACTTGCCGATAAGTGGCTAAGTGGTGAAATTTCCAGTGGAGCAAAAATTACCATTTCCTACGAAAAAGGTAGCGAAAAGTTATTACTCCTACCCGGCTAGTAAAGTATTTATTTGGGAATTGTGGTACATTAAAACTGCATTGCCTTAGATGATGGCAATTCTCAGGGAGAAGTAGGGCAAAAAGCGCTACTAATGTTTTTATGGGTGGTTTTTGTGAGTAGCTTTACTTTTCCCGATTGACGATAATATCTATATTCTTTCGCCTACATACTTGTTGCTATGCGAATCATTTCATTTTTTGTGAAAACTTTTACTTGTTTTTGACAAACGGGGAAACTTTTCTACATTTCCATAGCATGGACGGCATAATGCCAATTAATAGCCGCTTCAGCGACGGAACATTCATTGATATCAGCCATAGAGGAGCGGTGGGCGTAAGAAGTGTTGTGGATCAAAAATCTAAGAAACCGAGGTTTGATTGGTATCAACGAACATATGCTAACACTAAGCTGCGTAAGCAGCTTACGCAACACATGCTACTCGCTTTAGGGAAGTATAACAAAAGTACATTGAATCAGATCAATCGGCTGCTAGATGGTAAATTACATGACACGGAATTACTGGGCCTGAGTGAAAAAATTGGCGATCTTATAGGACAGCTAAGCGTTAGTAGCCCACAGCGTAACGCCTTGGTCGCACTTTTAAATTACGTCGATGCCCAAGGAAGCATCGCACTGGGATATACGGAAGATATTTTAGCTCCTAAAACTCCAGGCGGTGATGTCGTACCCGCAATTGGATGGCCACTATGGTCAGTTCCATATACCGGATTCTCAACGTGGGGAGTAAGTTTTGCGGAACGCGTTAAATACGTATCTTCCCGAGGCGGAGATATAACATTCATGCTTTCTGAAAGTGGGAACGGCCACACATTTACTGCCCAAGGAGCATTTACAACATACTGCATTTGGAAAGAAGTTTTGAGGCAGGTTAATTCCGTGGATCCTAGTCCCGATTACCAATCTATACTGTCTGATATTGTGACACTCAAGATTCTATCAAAGATAAATGATTACGAAGATTTAAAAATTCTTTATGCTTACCATGTATTTCGCAATGTCTATGGAGCATGTAATGCGCCCGAAAGTCCAATTGCCACTACTTTCATCGACAAACCGACCATTGATGCACATATCAAAGATGTCATCGAGGCATTGGATAGGCAGGAATTGCCTCAAGATGGAGCAACAAGCTACTTCGAATTTGCATACTTGCTGTGTTCGGGAACTAAATTTGCGATCCTTGCGACGGATGAAAAGGTTCGAAGCTTTGTAGATTTTTCGACGGACGAACAAGATCCCGACCAGGAAGAATTTCGTGACAAAATTAAAACATTGATGGCACCGACTAGGACATCAGCGGTATCGACTACCTGAAGACTTGCCAGTGGTTCTGTTTTTATTTTCAAGGGAAATGAGGTACAATGGATAATCCAGTAAAAATTAGTTATAGACATGAATCTGTGCAATTGGTAGATGATGCCAATGAAGGGTTGTCCAAAGGGAAAATAACGCTCATATGTGAAATTGATATTTCCAATGGGGGCGCATATACCTGTACTTACCATGACTTTGCGGATCACAAGCCTCATATGCTGATCGGTCAAACCGACGAAGAATATTTTTGGAAATTCAACGAAGCGATGCAGGAGCAATTATTTGATCCGCCGTTTGCAGAAAATTTGCAAAACGAATTGGTCGATGAACATTCCTCCCAAGTCGAAAGAATAATTCTCTGTAAGTTTTATGAGGATGATTTAAGAGCCCAAAAGGCGGTACTTGTATACGATGACTATAATCACTGGCAAGACGTGCCGCAAATCATACGACTTACAAGGCTTGTATTTGACGGATGCCTCGAAGAGATAAAAGAATCAGCATTCCAAGGGAAATAAGTCTTTCTATCAGAAAACTGGAAAATCTAGGAAGGATTATTCTACAGAATAGTTTTCCGTATGCCATGGGAAGTCTAAAAATTTATCGATGACTTCGTTCCGTAAGGCTTCCGCTTGACAATAGAAAAATATGGCAGGATGAAAAGATTATTCTACTACTTGACTAGTGATTTAAGCGCAAGTGTTCCAACAACAGCAGCAGCACTAGCGGCAGTTTGCCACCAATTTACACCCTGACTCTGTGCTTGACTTTGGAGGCGGCTGAGGCTTTCCTGGGTTGCTGCTATTGATTGTCTTTGGCTTTCGATTGTTGCCCGCTGCTCCGCCATGGTTTGTTCTTGCGCCCTGCACTGTGTTTGTAGTGCTTCATTGGACGAGGCCAATGAATGAACTTTTCCTTGCAATTCCGCACATTGAGTCTCAACATTTTGCAAGTTTTTTTCCAGTGTACCTTTTTCTTTGGTTAACGATTCCAGAGATTGTTTTTTTCTCTCAATTTCAGTTTGCAAAGCTTGTATTCGTTGCGATTTTTCGGCTAAATTTCCTTTGTTGGCTTTTTCTATCTGTGCCAATGCTACTCGATGTTCTGTATCGAGACGAGCAATTTCCTGTTCCTTTTGCTTAATTTGACTACTGGCTTGCTTTAAAACTCGGTTGGTTTCTTGTTGCTTCGATGTTAGTTCACGAAGTTGATTTTCTGCCTGTTGTCTGCTGGTTGCTATTGCATTTTGAGCTTCTATAATCCTTGTTGTAAGCCCAGAATTTAGCTCATTCATTATATCATATGCTTTTTGGGTGGCTTGTTGCATTGCTTGTGCCGTTTGTGCAAATTGACCGCTTGCAATGAGTTCTTGACATTTCGTAGGATCCGTTATATCTCCACTTATATTAATCGCCTCCGTTAATTTGACTTGGGCTGTTGATATTTGCTCTTGGGCCCAACGCAGTGCATCAGTCAATTTCTGTTCTCCATTTGCAATGTTTTGCACATTTTGTAAAATTTGCTGAACCGTGCTCGTTTGTGCCTCTAGGCTGCGTTCTAAAGAGCGTATCATGTCTGCTTGAGACGTAAAAACCGAACCAAGACAGGTTTGGCATTTGGTAATGTAAGCTTCTTGTGCTTCGAGTCGTGCCTCTTGTTGGGCAATTAATTGTCTTTGTTCCGCCGAGCATTTTTCTTGCGCCTCTTTAAGGTGTTGTTCTCGGGTGAGATTTTCTCGGGCTATCGAAAGCTCGCTTTCAGCCGTTTTTAAATTCTGGACCGCTCCTGCTATCGTCTCTCTTTGTTCAGCCAACGTTGCTGCTTGTTGTTGGTTAAGCTCCAGCAATTGAGTATTTTGTTCCTCCAACTGTTGATTGGCAAGTCTAGCTTTTGTTCCAGCTTGTTTAGCTGCTTCCAAATCCTCTTTCATTATTTCTAACCTGGCTCGCGATGCGGCCAGGCTTACCAAAGCACCTACGCCAACAATGGCGCCTATCCCGATCGAAGGGAAAATATGAAGTGCCACAAAACAGGACACAGCCGTAATACATGCGGGCCTTATAGCACCACTTAGATTTTGAATAAATCTTGGGAAAAATCGAACATCTACGCCAAAAAATCTAAGAGCTGTCGTTACTTTACTTTCTATATCCCTAAGCAGATTTACGATGGATGCGCTCGAATTTCCTGTCGCTGTCCTAATCGGAAGCGTAGGGTCGCTTGAATCGCTTTGTGGAAGAACTTGACTGGGATCAAAAGTTACTGAATCCATAAATTATCCTTTAGTATAAATAAAACAGAATATAAGTGTAAAATATTGACGCATTTTGTCGAAGAAATTATGTAAATTTTTAAAAAAATAAAATAACCGCTCTAACTGTTGTTAAATTTAGTGAAATGGAAGATTTTACCAATTTCCAAGACTCATGGAAAAATTAAGCGAAGAGGAATGGAAAAACAGAAAAGGCAGAAAGATTGACTAACCGTTTCCGGTAATGGATGAAGATTTTGAATCTGGTTTTAAAAAAACTTGCGAGAGGATTTATTTTTAATAGAAACCCGGCCAGATTTTTAGATAAAAGAGAAAAATATGCTAGAGTTGGACATAAGACCTTTCAATCCACTTGTTTCGCTGCTATTTGAGAAGCAATATAGCCTGTACGAAAGATGTATGTGGGGTTTCGTTACGGCTTTCATTGCGGCATTGATAATAGGGAAACCCATAATAAAAACGCTTTCGAAACATCAGATACGTCAAGTTTTCCGGTCCAAGCAACAAATAAAAAACTTGGCGGTTTTGCATGACTACAAAAAAGGGATTCCCACGATGGGAGGTATCATAATTGCATTAGCTTCGTTTATTGCCATTGCCATTTGGGCATCTTTTAACGATTTAGTCATTACATCCCTGTTGGTTTATCTTTGCTGTTCCCTGCTGGGGGCAGCCGACGATATTTTAAAAATCATAAAAGGAAATTCGAAGGGAGTAACGTCTGGGCAAAAACTATGCGTACAGGCACTAATAACTGGTTTTATTTTTTATGTCGCATCTCAAAACCCGCCCATTAATCATCTTTTGACGCACGTGCATTGGAAATGGTTTTATGACTACTTTGATCCGCAAATTGCCATAGCGGTAATAGTTGTTTTCTATTTTTGCGTTGTCGCAGGGACGAGCAATGCGGTAAATTTAACCGATGGGATTGATGGGTTGGCCATTACAAACATAGCTCTATGCTTTGTGTCTCTTGCCGTATGTGCCTTCTATTCAAGCAACGTAAACATTACTAAGGAGACAATGCTATCGTATATTTCGGGTTCCACGGAATTGGCAGTTTTGTGTGCATGTTTTGCAGGAGGATGTTTTGGCTTTGGTATTTTCAATATACATCCGGCTTCTATCTTTATGGGAGACATAGGTTCCATTGGCCTTGGAGGACTATTGGCCATAGTTGCTTGTTTGTTACGATTACCATTTATTTTATTGGCCATAGGGGTAATTTTTGTAATCGAAACACTTTCCGTTATGCTACAGGTAACCTCGAAAAGGGTTTTTAAGAGAAAAGTGTTCCTGATGGCCCCGATACATCATCATTTCGAATTAAAAGGGTTTTTCGAAAGTGAAATTGTTAAGGCTGCATTTTGTCTACAGGTTATTTGCATATTAATAACACTATTTGTTGTATTTTATGGGTACGCTGGACGTCGTTGTTAATTCTCCAGGAACAATTGGTATTCTGGGGTATGGGGTGACTGGGAAAGCAGTGATACAATTTTGCGAAAAGCGGAGAATTCCATACAAGGTTTTTAACGAATCGGGATCTCGGGATGAACAATTTTCGGAGGAGGAAGCGAAGAAGTGCCATCTAATTGTTAGAAGCCCCAGCTTTACACTTTCCCACGAGTGGACAAAATTGGCAATGGCTACGGGGTGTTATTGCGTAGGTGAACTAGATCTAGCATCATGCTTTTGGCATGGAAAAATTGTGGCGATTACGGGAACAAATGGGAAAACAACGACCACAGAATTTGTTGCCCATGCACTGCAAACTCACGGTCAAAAAGTAGTCACGTGTGGAAACATAGGGAGGCCATTCATAGAGATAGTAGATTCTGGCATAAATGAACATGACGCTTGGGCTGTCGTAGAAGTGAGCTCATTTCAAATGGACGGAGGAATATTGTTCAGACCAGATTACGTACTGTGGACGAATTTCGCAGATGATCATCTGGATGTTCATGTCGGGATAAGGGAATATTTTAATTGTAAAGCAAATTTGCTTAGAAATGCCAAAACGCCCAATGGTCCTCAAAAGCACTGTTTTGTCGGACAAAGTGTGCATGATTTTTGTAAAAATTTACAAGTTACGGACATTTTTGGAAAGTATACCATTTGTTCGAAATTTGATCTGTTGCCTCCAGAGTCGGCATTGAATATTAGAACACAGCAAGAAAATTTTGCACTGGCCCAAAAGTTTTGGATTTCCAGTGATTTTCCTATTAGGCGACTACAAGAGGCTGCCCTAACATTTAAAATTCCTCCCCATCGCCTCCAAATAGTTGCCAAAGTTAAACGGCGTAACAGCCAAACAGGGAAAGAAAAAGAGGTGGAATTTTGGAACGATTCAAAGGCGACAAATTTTCATGCATTAAATGCCGCATTGGCATCGTTCGACAAAAAAGTTATCCTGATAGCCGGTGGAAAATCGAAGGATGAGCCTCTTGAAAAATTCCAAAAAATTGTGGCTGGACGGATTAAAGCTCTATTGTTAATAGGGGAAACGGGTAAAATTTTATATCAAGCTATGGATACGAGTTTAGTCAAAAACTTGGGGGTGACGTATAAGTTTTTCCCAAACGATAGAAATTTGAAAAAACTAATGGTCGATATTGTCGAATATGCTTTCGACATAGCTGTCGATGGAGATGTGGTGCTGTTAAGTCCAGGCTTTTCAAGCCTCGACTGGTTTAAAGATTATGCGGACAGAGGAAAATTTTTTGAAAATGGAGTTTTATGTTTGAATTTATAAAATAAATAGCAACTATCTAAAAAAGATTTTATAATATGAAATTGCAAAATGTGTTAATTGTATATGTTTTTACGCCGTTCGCATTGCTAATGACTGGATGTTCTGTTTTTGATGGTGCCAATGGGAAAAAATACAACAATATTGCCTATTCTATTGCACCTGAAGTAGCTCGTGATGGGGCGAGCGCGAGGAAAAAACCTACACAACCAAGACAATCATTTGAAGAAACCGAAATGGAAAGTCGTTTTTTTAGAGATGTTAGTGCATTTGCCCCGACTTATGAAGTTTATATTATTCAAAAAGGAGATACGATCTATGGAATTGCCAGGAAGGTAAAAATGTCGCCTACGACGCTTATGGCTATCAATGGTCTAAGTAAGGATAGTAAACTGGTAGTAGGTCAGCGACTGAAGATTGAAGATAATAAATCCGGATGGCCATCGCCAGTTATGACCGCGAAAACAACCCTTTACACTGTCCAAGCAGGTGATTCTTTATCCAAGATAGCACACGCCTATGGAGTTACGGTGAAATCGTTAAAGGAGATAAATAACTTATCTTCTAATAAATTGATGATAGGGCAGGAGCTAATAGTTCAAAGAGTATTAGATTATACCGTAAAGCCTGGAGATCGTTTGGGTTCGATTGCAAAACGTTTTCACATAAAGCAAGCCGATTTGCGGGAAGTCAATGATATAGACAATTCGAACGAACTACGCGTTGGGCAAAAATTATCATTCCTCTCAAAATAACAACTTAGAGGGATGGTTTCTGAAGAAGAAGATTAAAATCGAAGGAATACAAAAATATATTACAAGATGAACGAAAGATTTAGTTTAAGTTTAAGAAGATTTTGGATTTTCTTGATAGTAATAATTGCCATAGGTAAGGCATTTTTTTCTAAAAATACTTTGTTGGGTCTTCCTCCCATGACTCCCGAAGAGGTTGCCGATTTAGTTGTAGATCATGGCAGTGTAGAAGAAATGCTGGATGCTGAATTTGATGAGAATTCTGTTTTTCAGAGAGGGCTTAATTTTGGGGCATTTGTAGATAGTCTGCGTGATGAAGATTTGAGAGACGACGGCTCTTTTCGCAGTGCCGTAAACCGATGGCGGGGTATAGCCGATGGACAATCTTCAATGTCAAAAGAGAATATAGATTTAAATTTACAGTCCAACATGTATGTATTTTTGCCTGACATAGGCGATGGGGAAGCGAAGCATGTCATTACGCATGTTAATTCTGAACTAGCATCCTTGACGTTGGCGGCTAATACATTGCTTGCCAATGCCATTGCAGATCGCATGATAAGCGTCAAAGGCTGTCTTGCTGACCCGTTTATTCACATCATCTATGGCCACGCTCATCAGAATAAGATCGCTGGACTTGGATACAATAGCCGCATGGGTGGCTTTGCTATGGGACTCGATGACGTTTGGACATTTCCCAACGAAAGGTATCTTCGAATAGGTGTTGTCTTTGGATATGCGGGCGGAAAAACGGCTTTTTCTGGTTCTGCTGTTGGCCTTGAAAAAACTGTTAAGCATGATATTTATACAATTGAACTATTCAGTGCCTATGAATTTTTCAACGATAGACGTTTAAAAACAAACATCGGGAGTATTATTGGATACAGCTTTAATGATGATAGGTTGCATAGGATTGATTTAGGATCCAATGTTTTTGATGCTAAAGTTAGGTCTAATAATGTTTTCATTGGTATGGAATGTGTCAAAAATTTGTATGCGTACAAAGATTATCAGTTTGGTTTATGGCTCCGAGCGAATTATAGCCGTATTGCGCAAAAAGGCTACGATGAATCAACAGTAGCAGCAATGGGGGCACAACATGTTTCTGCCGTCAATCACGACTTTTTTACAACCGTCGTTGGTTTCAATGTTGAAAAGGAAATCCTGGATTCGGAGTGGATTGATAAAAAACTAACGCTTTCGTTGAAGACAGGTTGGGAATGTCAGGTGGTGTGGAAACATTCCGATGCTACATTTTCTTTTGACAACAACATAGGTCTTGGGAAATTTGCCCCGGTATTTAGGCAACCTTCGCGGAATGCTGCCATTGTGTCTCTAGGAGCTTCTCAGAAGCTGAATATCCACTGGAGCATTGTTGGTTCCTACATAGCGAGATTTAACAAAGATATTGCCACCCATAACCTTTCCCTTGGCGCTGAATATTCTTTTTAAAAGTGCTGAATGTTCCCTTCCCAAAACCGTTTGCGCTGCTTTTGAACATAACTAGATGTTGGCCATGCCATCCCGTTGGTGTGCCAAATTTCAATTGTATTGAACCTTATTTGGTTTGGCGCGGAAAGAAGCTATTTCCTGATACATTTCTTTTAATTCACTTAAATCCAGATTTGTTATTATGGCATATTTCTTTTACTTAAATCCAGGAAATTGCATACAAAGGCTTTACACTACTTTTTACATTGAAAAACGTGCAACGTTTCCACCTATGAAATTATCTTGCTTGGTTTCAGGAAAAGAATACCTTTCAGGCAAAAGGAAGAAAAAATGGCAGATTTGTTGCACATTCAGAACTTAAGCCTATCTTTTCCTCACAAAGTCTGTTTTGACAACTTTTCAGCACATATTTCGCAAGGCGATCGTATTGCTATTATCGGTCGTAACGGTAGCGGCAAGTCTTCACTTATAAAAGCGATTGCGCAAATGGGTACAAACATTGCAACTGCATATATTCCGCAAATAATTACGGATTTTGATGCTTACAGCGGAGGTGAAAAATTTAATAGGGCCCTATCCATCGCTCTTAGTGGTAACCCAGATTTGATGTTGCTTGATGAGCCGACAAATCACTTGGATGCGCACAATCGATCTGGACTCCTAAGGAAGCTACTGTCCTATCGCGGAACATTGATAATTGTGACACACGATCGAGAAATTTTAAGAAATTGCGTACATATTTTGTGGCACATAGATAATGGCAAGGTTACGATTTTTCGTGGACAATATGACGATTACATGAAAGAATTGCAGACCAAATATCAGTCTCTGATGCATCAGGTAGATCTTCTTAAATGTCAAGAAAAGGATGCTCACAGAGGTCTAATGAAGGAACAGGAAAGGTCTGCCAAAAGTAAAGCTGTTGGGCAAAAGAAGGTATCCAATCGGAGATGGATGAAATCGGTCGGTGATCTGAAGGCCATGAGAGCTGAGGTTTCCCGGGGAAGTAAGCTAAAAGCGATTAGTAAGAAAAAACAAGATTTGCTTGGTCAATTGGAGCAAATCCATCTGCCCAAGGTAATCATTCCTAGATTCAATCTATCAGCTCAAAAAGTTGCACAGGGAACGATCGTGTCAATTTCCGATGGAGCCATTGGATATGGTGATACATTCATTTGGAATAATATTAATTTATCCGTTCATTCTTCGGAACGTGTTGCACTTACTGGCAGGAATGGTAGTGGGAAAACTACACTGATTAGAGGAATATTGGATGATTCGAAGGTCATCAAAGCAGGGAATTGGAATACTCCACCGTTGAAGGATATTGGTGTATTGGATCAGCATTACAAAACTCTTTCGCCAGATAGGTCAGTGCTAGAAATAATATCCGAGGCCGTACCGGAATGGAGTCACGCTGAGATTCGATGCCACCTAAACGATTTTCTCTTTCGAAAGAATGAGGAAATATTGGAAGCCGTTAAAAATTTATCGGGCGGAGAAAAGGCACGCCTTTCCCTGGCTCAAATCGCAGCTCACCCGCCCAAACTTCTCATTTTAGATGAAATTACCAACAATTTAGATTTGGAAACGTGCGATCACATTATTCAAATACTCCGTGAATATCCGGGAGCCATGATAGTTGTTTCCCACGATGAAACTTTTCTAAAAGAAATAAAAATTGATAAATACTATGGCGGGTAAATGCCAACTATGCGAAACTTACATTTTCCCAAATTAACTGCTAGTTTTTTGCATTTCCAGCTTCCCTGTCAATGCGCAGAACAGCGCTGGCGTCATTCCCGGCGAATTTTAAACGATCAACGAAATGTTGGGTTTGGCTTTCTTCTTCAATTTGCTCAGTTACGAACCAATTTAACATATTCTGGGATTCATAATCTTTCAGTGAAACGGCCAAATCATACATTTTGTGGATTAAACCAGTAACTTTCTTTTCGTGATTCAGAGCAACCTCGAAGGCATTTAGTGGAGATTTGTAGTCCGTTGAAGCTTGGGCAATCGGCAGTAATTCAACTTTTACACCACGGGAGACCAAATAGTCATAGAATTTCATTCCATGTTCAATTTCTTCCTTTGCTTGTCTGCGCATCCATTCAGCGATACCCACGAAGGACATTGATCCCACCGCAGCTGCCATTCCCAGATATATGTAGGCGGATTCAAGCTCGTTCCGAATCTGCTCAACCATCAATTTTTCAAGATCTTTCGATATTTTCATACATTTACTCTTCTGTCACCAGACGTTATAATGGATTCTCGATGAGTCAAGGCGACTGTCGGGTTTTGCCGGGCTCTTTAAATGGCCTATGGGAATCCACGTAAACGGGACAATATGTGCCGGTAATTGGAAATAGTTTTTAAAGTTTTCGATGTGTGATTTGTTTGGGTATAGGCCGACCCAGACAGCTCCGAGGCCGAGATCACTAACGGCAATCAAAATATTTTCAGCAATGGCTGCACAATTTTGATCAAAAAATTCTTTGAGAATTTCCTTCCCGGGTTCACCGCAGACAAGGATTCCGGCGGATGCCTGCAGTGACATGCTCGCATAGGGATGAATCTTTGTCACACCATCCAATTTTTCCCGTTCGGTGACGACCACGAAGTGTCCTGGGGAAGAATGCATGGCTGACGGTGCCGACATTCCCGCATGAACTAACTTCTTCAGAGTATCCGTAGAGATTTCGCCGGATTTAAAATCTCTTACACTGTGCCGCGATAAAATTGCTTCCATAAAACTTTCTTTTAAAATTTGAACTCTAGTGGAATTTAACAACCATTTGAAAAATTTCTATCAAAAAGGCTTCAATGCACGACATAAAATTTACATTCAGCACAGTGAGATATGCTTTGTTTTCCAGATTTGAGATGATTCTTGGGAAAATTTTTACGTGTTCCAGCCTATTTCTAAAAAAATTTGCCGTTTCGTTTTCAATTTGCGCAAGGAGTAATCCGTAAACCCCTTGTTTGTTCACCTGTTCTCCCGGGAAATCATTGGCTTCGGATTCTTCAAGAAGGTTAGCCAACAGAGCTTCGAGTTGCGTCAGGAGTAAATACATCTGCATGATGGCATTGGTTTTTTTTTCACAATTTGTGTCGAATAGCGATGATAACCATGCCGAGTAGTTCGCCAACCAAATTTGCATTTCCTTGTTCCTGAAAAATTCGCTGTCGGATGACAATCGTGTGACTGAGCACCGGCCGATAATGGTCGGCAAAATGGTATGTAATCTGGATGTTGTCAGGAAAATTATCGTATCGGCGGGGGGCTCTTCGAGGGTTTTTAGAAATGCATTTGCCGCTGCGCCATGCATTTTCCCAGCGTCATAAATCACCACAAATTTCTTTGCACAGACCTTTGGGGATAGGTAAATTGTCGAGCACAGTTCCCGAATTTGATCGACGGAAATCTGCATCATCGCTCCAACCGGTCGAATTTGTAGAAAATCTACGCAGGTCGTGGGATTTTCCCTTTGAAGTACTTTTGCGGCAAAGAGCGTAGCTACCCCATTGCAAACCTCAATGTCCTTACAAACCAGAAGGTTCGAATTGGGTAGGTTTCCGTTTTCATAGGATTCTAGTAGCGATGTGAACCCCTGCTGGTTTTTAATTTTTAAAAAATCTTTTTGCAAATTCATTCCTTATTTTTTCGTGGATTATTTCCGCATTATCGGCGCCATCGACCATAAAAAATCTGGCATTTCCCTTTGCCAATTCCAGATATCCATCGCGGATCTTTTCGAAGAAACTTTCATCTTCTTGCTCAATTCTGTCGCGGGAACCATTTTCTAAGGCGATGCGTCTAAAGCTTTCTGCGACGCTTATGTTGGGGAAAACTGTCATGGTTGGAACGCATCCAGATAGGGCGAATTCGTTTAAAAATTGCACGATATGCGGATCGATTGCCCGTGCGACGCCTTGATAGACAACGGTCGAATCAAAAAATCTATCGCATAGGACAAATTTCCCAGATTTTATGGCCGGCAGAATTTTTTCATCCACATGTTGCGCCCGACTAGCTTCAAACAGTAATATTTCCGCCCGTATGGAGAAAATATCATTTTTATTACCTTCAAGCAGAAGGTTACGAATTTTTTCTCCGAGATCTGTCCCTCCAGGCTCACGAGTCACGATAACGTCTTTCCCATTGGCGCGTAACCAATTTGCTAACATGTTTAGTTGGGTACTTTTCCCGCAGCCTTCAATTCCTTCAAACGTAACAAATATCCCACTCATATTGCTAGAATTTCCACATCATTTAAGGTTGGTGAAATCATGTTTTTTACATAAAATGCCGACGTCGCTGCCGCAAAATTTATGGCAAAATTTACATCATTATTGCACAAATACGCTGCTAAAAAACCCGCATTATACCGATCACCTGCTCCGGTTAAAATTTTCGGATTTTCTACGAAATATTTGTTCGCAATTGCCGATTCCTCGTCCGTGGCAGCAGCAGAAACTTTAACGCCATGGATAAACACCACTTCAATATTTAAAGCCTTGCGTAACAATTTTGCAGCTTCTTCCATACGGTCTTCCCTTTCATCGAGCTGAAAATCCTGTCCAATGGTAAGCAATACCTGCTGTGCCTCCCGGACATTTAACCCCAGGACGGATCTTCCAAATTTCTGGTAGGAACTAATTAGGAGTAAAAATTCCATGAGCTCGGGGCATTTCCTTTTTTCTGGATCAGCCAAATCGAAGAAAAATAACCTACCATTTTTTACACATTGCGGTAAAATTTCTGCGGCAAAAAACTGGGCGATGCTTGTCATGTGTTGCATCATTGTCCAGTTTACCATGGCGAAAGCATCGCTTGAATCGATGGCAGAGACTAGGTCTTTGGGAGATATTTTTGCCAAAATGCTATGGACTGTCGTTTGGGACAACGACAGCATTTCTCCGAATAGGATTTTGCCATCGGAGAATTCTATGGCTCGGGTTTCGCCGTAGTCTCCAGTGGAGATTGCCGATGTTTTATTGGCAAAATCTTGAAAAATATTATTTGCACAATCCCCGAGCGCACCGATATATTTAACGTTGGTTCCAAACTTACATAATGTTTCTGCCAGTAGGGGGCCATTGCCTCCAATCAATTTTTTTTGCGGGACGAGCTCGATATTAGAACTTTTCCCTGCGGCGGACATTATTCTTTTACCAAAATCGGAAATTGTCTCAATCCTTGTGTATTTTTCACCGTTACGTACGTCAACGGCCTGAACTATTGTGTCGACGAAACCGTCAAACCCGACAACTACATTTTTCGTTTGTATTTTTCCTGAATTTGCCGTTGCCATGGTGATTAATGCTGTGATGCGCGACGAAATAGGTGAATACCCACTCCCGCCAGTATCATACTGGGTAGCCAGACCAAAATATCAGGTCGTAGGCGAGGACAGTCCCCGAACAAAGAGAACATTGCCATGACAAAGTAATATCCTATACACAAACACAATGCTATGCCAACATTTAGTGCAGTATCCTTACGATGAACTTTCAATCCAAGAGGAATGGCCAGTATGGTCATTGCTAATATTCCAAACGCATTCGCAAGGTTGCTGCTAATCTGCATATTTATAAGTGTTTTTTGATGGCGAACGTTTTCATAGGAAATCGTATCTTTCTTGGAATTCAAACTTTTTTTAGCGGCCAACAATTCACTCAGCGTCATCCGATGAAGTTTCTTTTGGGCATGAATCGGAACTCCTAGGGACTGTCTTACAGGCAAGTTAATCGTTATATTTTGAAAGAAAATAACTTTTGGGACTTTTGGCAGATCAGTTGTAGAATCATAGAGATCGAATTTTTCTATGTTCCCATCATTCAATTTTAATAAAAAAGTGCCCGATGATTCCTCAAATACTATCTGTCCACTTTTGGCGGAAATATAAGTATCCAACAAATTCCTTTCGTCAAACCGCCAAATTTTCATGTTATTAAAGTTGCCGTTTGATAGGCTGTCGACGTATATCGCATACCCCGGGAAATAGTCATTGAATGTTTTCGGAGAAACAAACCGCATTGGCTTTTCCCGTATGATATCCCTAAAAAATTGTCTGTATTTACTAATGGAATTGGGGGCATGACATAGGTTGATGTACCCGGTAACCAACGTGAAAGACAATGCCAATAGGAATATTGGTCGTGTAATTTCCCACAAGCTCATCCCCATGCTTTTCATGGCGAGTATTTCGTTTTGGGACGACATTCGTCCTATTACGATCAGTACTCCTGCCATCATTCCAAGTGGGAGAGCATATGAAATAGCAGACGGTATAAGTATGCATAATAATTGCAAAGCTTCTCGACATGTTAGTCGTCCCATCGTAATCCATTCTACAACATCCCGCATAGCATTTGCTACAAGTAATATGCTGACGAACAAACCGGTTGCCGTACAACAAATGATAAAAGTTTCTCTAAAAACATATCTTTTAAAAAGGCTCACGGCAAAAATTATTCAACGACAAAGTTAACAACTGTTCCGTTGACGTAAACCTTTTTGAGTATTTTTTTATCGGCGATGTATTTTTTTACATTCCCGATGTTTATGGCGAGTTTAAAAATGGCATCTTCCGACATGTTTGCGTCATCTATGACTAGTTCCGCCCGCATTTTTCCATTGACTTGAACGATGATCTTTTGGTGGGTTGGTAGGATTTTTGAACCATCGTATTCCGGCCAAAGGGTATCATAGATGCTACCATTGTTCCCAAGCCTTGCCCATAATTCTTCGGAAATATGGGGAGCAAAAGGTGCTAAAATTTTTAGGAAATTCCTGGCAGAGGCATTGTCGAATCCGCCTGCTTTTTGTATGGAATTTAAACATATCATCATCTGGGAAATTGCCGTATTAAACTTTAGCCCCTCGATGTCGTTTCCAACTTTTTTAATGGTTTCATTTACGACCGTTTGGCATTCGTCGGATAGATTCTCATGAAAATTTCTGACATTACCATCCCCGTCTATGTATTCGTTCCAAACTTTTTTCAGAAACCGAGAAACACCCTCTATGCCTTTTGTGCTCCATGGTTTCATCATATCCAGCGGACCGAGAAACATTTCGTATAACCTTAGAGCATCCGCGCCATAACGATTTACGACTTCGTCGGGATTGATAACATTTCCTCGACTTTTGGACATTTTTGTTCCGTCCTCACCGAGGATGATTCCTTGGTGAAATAATTTCTTAAATGGTTCTTTCCCCGTCTCGACAGCCCCTATGTCAAATAGAAACCTATGCCAGAATCTGGCATATAGGAGGTGTAAAACCGCATGCTCTGCTCCTCCTATATAAAAATCCGGCGTTTGCCAATAATTTATTGCATTTGAATCGACAATGGCGGTTTCACAATGTGGTGATAAGTATCTCAAATAATACCAGCAGGATCCTGCCCATTGTGGCATAGTATTTGTTTCTCGACGGCCTAGAATCCAGGAGGAATTTTTATCTTTTTCATTAAAATCCTCTGCGGGAACAATTTGTCCCGTTTCGATGTTTACATAAACGTTTAGCCAAGAGTGTATTTTGGCAAGTGGACTTTCCCCATCACCGGAAGGTAAATAATTATCGGTTGGTGGCAAAGTTAATGGTAAATGGTTCGTACAAAGCGGCAAAGCACAATACGTTATTCCATCCTTGCCATTGGAAATAGGCTCATTCGGTAAAAATTCTTTGAAATAAAATTTATTATTTGCAACCGCTGCCTTGTAGTCATTTTCTTTGATCCAGATTATTGGAATGGGTTCCCCCCAATACCTTTGGCGGGAAAATAACCAATCCCGTAGTTTGTAATTTTGTGCAAAATCCGCCCGTTTGATTTCCCGTAGCCAGGATACGATTTTTCCCCTAGCTTCCTCGGATGAAAGTCCACTAAACCTTCCAGAATTTATCAAAACTCCATCGCCCACATATGGCAATTGATTATCTCCAGAACTTTCGTCGATTACCTGGGTAATTGCAATACCGTAACTGGACGCGAAGTCATAGTCCCGTTTATCATGACCGGGAACCGCCATAATGGCACCGCTTCCATAGCTAGCCAATACGTAATCGGCTATCCAAATTTCTATCTTTTCACCATTGGCAGGGTTTATGGCATAGGCTCCCGTTGACATTCCCGTCTTTGTTTTTGCCAGGTCCGTTCGTTCCAGGTCACTTTTCTTTTGACTGTCTTTAACGTACTTTTTTACGCCATCCTTAAATTTTGGAGCGACAATTTTTTCAATGAGCGGATGTTCCGGAGCAAGGACTAAAAATGTTACCCCGAAAATGGTATCCGGACGGGTAGTATATACGCAAATTTCTTCATCGTGGCCATCGATTTTGAAAAAAATGTTTGCTCCTTCCGATTTCCCTATCCAAGCTATCTGTTGACGTTTCGTTGAATCTGGCCAGTCGACATTCGATAACCCTTCGAGCAATTTATCGGCATAGCGTGTTATTCTTAGAACCCATTGGCATAGATTTTTTCTAACCACTGGGAAATTCCCTCGCTCGGATCGTCCGCCGATTACTTCTTCATTGGCTAGGACCGACTTTAACCCCTCACACCACCAAACGGGACATTCATCCACATAGGCCAGTCCGTGCTTAAAAAGCTGTAAAAATATCCACTGGGTCCATTTAAAATAATGGGGGTCGGTGGTATTGATTTCCCTTTCCCAGTCGATCGCAAATCCGATCCGTTTCATTTGCTTTTTGAAGACTGATATATTATTGACAGTGTTAGTAGCAGGGTTGATCCCCGTTTTAATTGCATGCTGTTCCGCTGGAAGTCCAAACGCATCCCACCCCATTGGGTGTAATACGTTATACCCTCTTGCGTGTTTATACCTCGCCAAAATATCGGAGGCGGTGTACCCTTCCGGATGGCCAATGTGCAAACCTGTCCCTGATGGGTAGGGAAACATGTCCAAAACATAGTATTTTTCTTTGGAAGGATCTTCTTGGACGCAGAATGTTTTGTTTTTATCCCAAAATCTTTGCCAGAATGACTCTATTTGATCAAAATCATATTGTTTACATCCAGCATACATGGTGGATGCATAAAAATGTTTCCGGTAAAGAAAAGCAAGATTTTTATGGCCTGGAATTTCCAAATTTTTTAAAAAATGCTCGACAATACCTCACTACTATGCAAGGATGACCTCCATCCTCGTGTATATTCTCATTTGCTAGAACAAGGATTGGTGCATTTTTGGGATACAAGAGTGTTCGCAATTTTTAATGCATGGCTTTTTATTTTTAATAAAAATTTAAATTTTTATGGATACGGAACTTACTAACGGTAATGACTATGAAGTGAAAAAAAACAGACGGAAACCATCCGCCAAATCAATTAAACACAACCAAAATACCTCCCAGAATGCTGAATCGGCCGGCTCTGATAGAGAAGATAATTATGTGCCCGAAAGATTTTCTACCGATTTGGACGGTGGCAATGACTACGAAACCCCGAATGATGCAAATAACTATGAGGCTTCCGATGTTGTTTGGACTCCTAGACATTCAAATATCGCAATAGAAGATGGTTTATCTCCTGCATCCGTGGACAGTTCTGAAAGGAGAAACGGCGAAGGGCGAAGATTTTCCACGCAAGTTAAAGAACAATCATCATCAAATGCAGCGCGAATATCCTCCCAGAGGAAACAAAATCATCGCAATGGTAATGACAGACCTCGGAACAATGAAAATCGGTCCCAGAATAATGGAGGATGTTCTGGCAGAGATAATGGTAAAAACAATCATGGGAACAATGGCCAAAATTTTAAACACCAGCAAAATAATAGCCAAAACCGACAGCGGTTTGCTAGGACGGTAAAAATTGGCCAGCTATCCAGTGGATTGATTAAAGAAATGGGGTGCCTGAGTTCATTCGATGCTCTGACAAATTTTGCCGATGAAAATATCGATTTTGATGCTTCCCCATTCGATTTTAATGAGGCCTATGAGGCCCGGGCAACATTGTCAGTAAAGGACATTTCAGACTATGGTGGTGTAACGGAAGAAAGCAACAAAAGTAATCACAAACTTTTGGAAGTCTTGATGGTGAAAAAATTTGAAGAAAAAATACCTATCATTGCTAGAGGAGTGTTGGAAACCATTGAAGGTGGGGACGGCTTATTGGTATATGCCAACGATAACTATAGAATCCGCCCCCAGAGTGCGTTTATTCCAAAGTTTTTGATACAGAAATATGGATTACGTCGTGGTCAGGATGTGGTAACCTATTTGCATCCGCCTGCCCAGAATTCCACCTGTCCATTCGTACTAAAAATCAATAGTGTAATAGATCGCGATCCAACTCAGGTGGGCAATCTACCGAAATTCAAAGATCTGATCCCGTTCTATCCCACTGAGAGGCTATTTTTGGAATGTACGGGTGATACAAAATGGGACAATGTTTCCATGCGTATTATCGATATCTTGACCCCCATTGGCCTTGGGCAACGTGGATTAATTGTTGCTCCTCCGAGAACGGGAAAAACTGTTCTGTTACAAGGAATAGCCAATGCCATTTCGAAAAATCGTCCCGATGTTCAGTTGATCATATTACTGATCGATGAAAGGCCGGAAGAAGTTACGGATTTTCGTAGGCAGGTCGCCAATGCCGAAATAATTAGTTCGACATTTGATGAATCCGCGGACAATCATGTGCACGCAGCCGATATGGTAATCGACAAAGCTCGTAGGCAAGTGGAAGCGGGGAAACATGTGGTTATATTGCTTGATTCGATTACGCGGCTTGCACGGGCTCACAATACGGAACAGCCTAGCAGTGGCAAATTGCTATCTGGGGGGGTTGATGCCAACGCTCTTCAGGCACCAAAAAAGTTTTTTGGTGCCGCAAGAAATATTGAGGGCGGAGGAAGTTTAACAATTCTAGCAACCGCACTCATAGAAACTGGAAGTCGCATGGATGAGGTAATTTTTGAAGAATTTAAGGGTACGGGAAACATGGAGCTGCACCTCGACAGAAGCCTCATCGATAGGCGAATGTTCCCGGCATTAAACATTGAAAAAAGTGGAACGAGGAAAGAGGAATTGCTCTATCATCCCGAAGAAATGGAAAAAGTTTACGCTCTGCGACGTGCCGTAAAAGGGGTTTCTCCGACCGATGCAATGGAGATGATAATCCAGCGCATTAGAAAAACCAAAACGAACACAGAATTTTTATTGAACGTAAACCGATGATTCAAAATCCATATAAATTTTCAAAAGAGCCTTTTCTTTTTTTCTTCCTTCCCATTTCTCCTTTACCCTTCGCCTTGAAGGGCTAAATATCCGTATTTTGTCCAGTGTGGCGAAGAGGATAGTTTTAGAACTCATTTCCTTTGGAATTTGCTTTTTTATCCGTAAATTGCTTTGCCAAAGGTACGGATATGTGCAAGCTTGTAAAGATGTTTAGTCATCCATATTTATTGATAGATTCGGCTACTCCAATGACACAAGTTGTCATATTAGATGATAAAACTGTTTTAGCAAGCAAGACGTTTCTGGGGAATGCCGCCGATGGAATTACCGTTGCCCTAGGGGAGTTACTTTTAAAAACGAACCATGTACTCGATGATTTCGATGGTATAGTATACTGTAGCGGTCCTGGTTCAGCCCTGGGGCTAAGGATTGCCCTTGCTTCCATAAACACCTGGGTGATCTTTGGTAACCGTAATTACAAGCTGCTGACCTACGATGCTTTAAGCATGGGGATATGTTTAAATCAGGGGGCTAGAATGATCTGTACCCACGGATTAGGAGACAATTTGATTGTTAAAACGAGGGATGGCGGAACCGTTAGGGTTTCTACCATTGATGAGCTTGATTTTAGCAATGACATATTATTTTTAGATACTCGGCATATGCGGTGTGAAAAATATCAAAAATTCCTACCCGCGAACTATGATATTTCTACGGCGAATTTTAACATTCTGTCCATCTGTGAGATTGCCAACGGGGAATTGAAAAATTATGGCGATGGTAACTATAGAAAGTGGTCGGGGAATCCCTAGGAAATGAGTGGTGAAGTTACAGTGGTTATTCTATGGGTGGTGATTTGGGCGCTAGTAATTTTTATCCGAAGGCGCAAATTTGAACATTTCAAAAAGCATGTTGAAACGCGGCCTCGACCGTCATTGGTCGGCTTGACTCTAAAAAACCTGCGACTGGCACGTGTCCAGATGTCAGGCTCCATGTCCCACGAATTTTCAAAATTGCTATCTTCAGCCCTAAAGACCTACGTGTGCGGTGCATATAAAATACCATCTTCGGGAGTGACATCCGAAGAAATGGTAAACAGGCTTCTCTCCGATGCCCGAAATGACTGGTCCATCATAGGTTTGTTCACGGAAGTTATAAAATTGGCCGATGCCGCAAAGTATTCCCAAAAAAAACTTTCAAAAATGCAACAACGTGGAATATACATAAAAGCATGTCGGTTTATCCTTTTATCCGAAAGATTTTTCAAGTCACGAAGGTCGTCGACTGCCCGGCCAGCATCTTTTCGACAAACCCAAGATTCAAAAACCCC
>JAITBI010000026.1 GCA_031283685.1 Puniceicoccales bacterium
AAACATGAGAATTTTGTCAGAACTTATAGTGACTCGCCAGAAAATGCAACTACTCGCAAGGAAAACCTGAAATTTATACTAAAATTTCTTCCGGATTCCGATCTTAACGCAATCAATGATGGGTTTGTTTACTTGAAAGTATGGGAATTGGGTGTCCTTTCGTTAAAATGTAAGGGCTGTGGAAAATCCACTCGCATATTCTCCATAAAATACTTGCCAAGCTTCAAATTATTATTCTCTTTTCCAAGAAAATATGACCGCTAAACAACGCATAGGAGTATTTTCTCTGGTAATGATAAACTTTGCAGCCATTGCTAACGTTAGGACTCTGCCATCCATAGCTCCCTATGGGTTATCCATGCTATTTTTTTATTCCATCGCGGTTTTTTGTTTTCTAATTCCCTGTGCGTTGGTATCTGCCGAATTGGCATCAGGCAGACTAGAGAATGGTGGCATTTATAGTTGGGTTTCCCGGGCTTTTGGACCCCGCGTTGGCTTTTTGGCAGTATGGCTACAAAATGCCAATAATTTTATATGTTTTCCCATGGCCCTGTCATTTATCGCCAGCACCGTAGCCTATGGAATATTTCCTCAACTGATAGACAATAGGGTATTTACTCTTTCAATTATACTCATTGTCATTTGGGTTGGAACGTTTTTAACCCTAAGAGGGGTCACTCTGACTGGGCGTATCAGTGCAATTGGTGGCATTGTGGGGACTTTTATTCCCGTTGCCCTAATGGTTGGAATTGGAATATTTTGGTTGATATCCGGTAGGCAATCTCAGATAAAATTTTCAGTTGCCTCCCTGAACCCAAATTTGTCCAGTGCGGCAAATGTTTCGCTATTTCTTGGAGTTTTGCTCGGGTTTGCTGGTCTCGAGATGTCAGCCAATCATATTCAAGATGTTGACCGTCCCCAAGAAAAGTACCCACAGGCCATATTCATATCTTCTTTTCTAATTTTGGCCGTTTGTCTATTGGGTTCATTGGCAATAGCCATTGTAATCCCTGCCGGTGAAATCACAATGAATGGAGGAGCAATGCAGGTGTTGGCAGCATTTTTTGCAGAAGTCAAAATGCAGTGGATCCTACCATTACTCTCATGTTCCATGGTAATGGGATCGATTGCGTGGTTCTGCGCATGGGTATCAGGCCCTCCCAGAGCGCTCCACGCGACAACGTACAACGGAGATTTACCAAAGTGGTTTCATGGACTAAATCGTTACAATATGCCGACGAACATAATGCTAGCTCAGGCAATTATCTCATCATTCCTATCCATCCTATTCATATTTGCTGAATCAATAAACACCGCATTCACAATGCTAACCGTTGCAACCACACAGTTTTTACTATTAATGTATGTGATAATGTTTCTAACGGCGATAGTCTTAAAATTTCGATATCCTGCCGTGGCGTGTTCCTACAAAATCCCGTTTGGAAAAATTGGCACATGTGTAGTTGCTGGTACTGGATTAGTCGTATGTGCATTGTTTTACGGCATAGGGTTTTTCCCACCCAGTGATATAAATATCCAAAATAAACCTGCATACTTTTTCACCATTCTGACCATCAACATAATTTTTGGCTTCCTACCATACGTTCTATTACAAATATTCCAAAAGCCATCCTGGAAAAATAAAGCCTAGAAAAATTTTCTTGTGAAGATGTGAGCGACAATGATGCAGATCATTGCAATACCACACGTCGATACTAGCTGTTTTAAAAAGCTGTACTGAATTTCTTGGACATACATGGTATGTGCCTCCTCGATGGCTTTCTTTTTTTCTTTGTGGACAAGGGATTCTAAAGCTGTCTTCTGCTTTACCAAGTCCACGGCGTAGATTTTTGTTGAAGCTATGGATTCCATGGTTATGTTTTCTGCATACCTTTTTTCGAAATCGTCCGGTTCTCCATGTATGGCAATAGCAACGTCAAGGGCAGCATCGGCCAATGGGCCATCCTTAATTCGTCCCACATATAGCATCGTCTGCTCTATGTCCTGTAGTTTTTTTGAAATTCCTGTAATCCCATCATAGGCCCGATAAATGCGTTCCAGCCGCTCCATGTGAGGTTTAACAATAGAATTGCATCCACATAAATTAATCAAAGCCAAGGAACATATCAACGGCGGCAAAGCTTTTCTCAAAAATTTTTCCATTTTTTCAAAGATTCATCTTTCAAACAATTCACCGCATTGGTCTAGGTACTATCCATCAATCGCAACGCATATGATATTTTTATTGGCAAAGTTGGATAGCTTACCGGTTGCTGAGTTAGAACCGTTTGGACAATTGGTTGTGTATTTCAAAATAATCTTCCTAAGGGAAAAAAGGAACGGTTTTACTAAGGGGTGAAGTGTGAAAGCTTGGCATTCAGCGTCGAAAAACAAAATTCAAAAAATATTATTATACCGCCAATTTGACCTGCCAAAATGTAGATAAAACTTTCTTGCTTTCTTAGAGAGAGAAAATTTAGTTAAAGAGAATATTGACAAAGATTTTTGAAGTGAAGGTATTTTCAACCATCCTACGATGGTGTCATGGAAGGGGCTCTTAGCTCAGTGGTTAGAGCAGGGGACTCATAATCCCTTGGTCGCAGGTTCGAATCCTGCAGGGCCCACCAAGAATTGATTGGGGATTGCGGGCAATGAATAAAAAGGCACCAAAGGACATTGATCTATCTCTGATCTATATTTTTTGTTCTACATAGTGCCACATTTGTTAGGAAAAATTGAGGATTGCCGTGGAGATATTGTACATACGGGCAGTCGAAAACCCAGGAGGTGAGAGTTTTAATTGCTGGTCAAGGTATAAAAACACTCCTATGCTAGGCTTACATATCAATAACTAAATATCAAAAATTGGTTTTAAAGAAAGCATCTTTGAAACCTTCAAAACCTTCGATTTTACCGAAGACCTCGGATAAAGGGTTGCCGGATATAGTTTGGATATCCATGCGGTGAACTTGACTATGCGGTGGACTTGAGGGATATGCTTGTTTTACTTAAGAAAAACACTAAATTTGGCCTCCGGCAGTGGGAGCACAATTTCTGTTTTCAATAAAAATTATGCCATTTTCAACCAAAACGACTATGCATTGAAAGGTTTGAACTCACGGGCAGCCCTTATGGCATTAATTCTCTTGACTAGCCTATTTCCCGTACAGACCGTACAGATCGACCTGCTCTTTCCATCCGGCTTCCATGGGGAGGCTTGTCAAACAATTGACATATTTTTGTTCAATTCCGGTGGTGCTTTAGCTTCGATTGCCTGCGTGAGGCCCGTTAAACCAATAAACGAGTATAGCCGACGGTTTGCTCTACCTTTGATTCGTTTGGAAGAAATTTTGGAATGCCAATAACCCACAAGGGCACCACCATCCCAATTCATCCGCGTTGGACACT